>CAZDYY010000153.1:0-5186 GCA_964509745.1 uncultured Legionella sp.
CATATCGCGAACAGCGATATACAAAATTTATTTTTAGCGTTTAACGCAGATAATACCGGTTTTGCATACAGGATTAACAGTGCAGCCCATGCCATCAGCGAAGGGGTTACATATCGTGAGGAAAATGCCTGTGCCAGGCCAAAAATCAGCCGTCCTCCGCCTGTGATAAATGCAGTAAGGATGATAAAGATAATAAAAAAAAGAAAGGTGTGATGAATTGCGGGTTTTTCAGGATGAAGCAGGAATTTGATAAAAAAGGCAAGGCAACTGCCTGACAAAAACATTCCAGCCAGCATGGCAGCCCTGCTCCCTGTCTCGCCTGCATTAAACAGGTAGTAAAACGGGTTCCCTGTGTAGTAGAGCACGTACTTCAACAGTCCGATCGGGTAATGTTTGATGGTATCAAGCAGGGAGCCATGATAGGGGATTGACTGATAATGGTGCAGATATAAAAACAATACCAGGGCTGCCAGTGTGGCAATAACCATCATTCGGACAACAGATTGTCGTGTAAGGATCACATACACCAGCATGATCGGCAGGGCCAGAACACCATTGGCCATCGAGCCTGCAGATGCTGCACCCAAAGCACAGGCAGCAATGAAATAGCGCGAATTTTCATTTTGCATGGATGATTTTACCAGGCAGTATAGGGCAGATAATGGCAGTAACTGGGCGAGGAAAAACTGGCTTTGAAATCCCCAGACGAGATTTTCTTGCTGGGACCAGCTGAAGAGCCATGCAATGATAAATGTTCCCAGGAAATATTCCGCTGTTGTAAATGTTTTATTGCCCGTGCGGGCCTTCAGGCCATTCCAGTAAACAAGACTGATGAGCCCGACAAACAGGTAATTCAATGGAATCAGGAACAGACTGGTTCCGCCAAACCATTTTTCATCCATCCAGAAGAACAGGCGCGCCAGGATAATGCGATGTTCATTATGCTGGGCCCACCAGTCATCCGGGCTTGCTGAGTTCATGAAAAATTTGAGTGTGCCTCCCCACATATCCATGTAAGGTACGGGTGAATAAGACAAGACCCCGCCGACAATCGCCAGCGCCACCATCAGGACAGGAAACAGGGTGAAAATTATTTTTCCTGTTTTTACCATGGCCATCCCAGCGCCCCGGCGACGAGCACTCCGGCAAATAATCCTCCTGCCAGAAGGCTTGCCTTGTCTTTTACCGCATACACAAGAGGATCATCGTGCATGTTACCCCTGTGTGCCTGCATCCACATCCAGCTTATCCAGAATAACAGAACCGGCACGGCTCCCCAGACGAGTTCAGCTGTCTGGTATAACTTGAGGATGGCATCGCTGTTAAGATACAGTGCCAGTACGACCACCGCCGCATAGCCGGAGCTAATCCCCAGCGTCTGAATCAATGATGCATCTGTTGTGTAATAACCACGGCCATTGACTTTGTCCTTGCCACTGTGCAGCAGCAATTCCAGTTCGGCGTAGCGTTTGACGAAGGCCAGAGACAAAAACAGGAACCCGGAAAATGCGAGCAGCCAGAAGGATAAACCCATGTTTGTTGCAGCAGCGCCGGCGATAACACGTATGGTATAGAGCATGGCGAGCGTCAGACAGTCTACCAGCATCAGACGTTTGAGTCCCCATGAATAGGCACAGGTTAGAATAAAATAAAACATCAGACACTTCAAAAAGGCATCACTGACAAATACAGCAAGTCCAAGACTGCAGATCAATAAAACAGGTGCCACCATGACGCCGATCCAGACTGGAACCATGCCTGATGCAAAAGGACGTTTGCATTTGCGTGGATGTTGCCTGTCGTTTGTTAAATCCAGTAAATCATTGGTAATGTATACAGCGGAGGCGCAAAGGCTGAATGATAAAAAAGCCATGAACAAAGCTTGCCAGCTTGTAGAACTGGTGAGCTGGTGTGCGGCAATGAGCGGAATAAACAGCAAGACATTTTTTAACCATTGATGCACGCGTAATACGCGGCCAAATGTTTTCAGTTCGCGTACCGGTGAGGAAAATACCTGCTCTACTTCACAATGCTGTCCGGCTTGCCGCGCCAGTTTGGACGATGCATTCACCACGATGGCTCGTCGTGCGCCATTCCATACGGCAAGATCAGTGGACGAGTTACCAGCGTAGTCAAAACCACCCTGGCCAAAACGCGTCTCAAGAGCTCGGGCTTTATTTTTTCCAGTCAGGTTAATGTTGCCTTCACTGGCCATGGTCTCATCAAAAATCCCGAGGTGGTTTGCGATGGCTGTGGCAATGCTGATGTGTGAGCCTGTGCATAAAATCAGTTTTCGACCAAGGCTTTTTTGCTGTTTCAACCAGTCCAGAAATGCATGATTATAGGGTAGTGTGTCTGGATCAATTTCAGCGCGGGTTGCAAGGCGGGATTTGAGTATCGCCAGACCTTTTGACAGCCAGTACGGCATACGCAACGCGGTCAACGGATTTTTGCCTAAAACATTCAACGCTGATTCCTGGAGCATGTCGGTATGAATCAGTGTTCCATCCAGATCCACAACCAGGGGCAAAATACTCAAAACATGATCCTCTTCTTTGGGGTAGTATAATGTTTATGTAAAGTAATGCGATGCTCAACTTTATCCAAACTCTCGTCGTCCCGCGGCTTGTCCGCGGGATCCAGCGGTCCATATGCGAAGCAAGATCCATGGATGCCGCGGACAAGCCGCGGGACGACGTGCTTCTGAATATGACTTGTCAACAGACCCTGATTTAAATGTACAAAGTATAATTAATTCACCCCGTCTAAACAATTGATTTTTTGCTGGTGGTTCCGGGTGTTGCAATATAACATCCATAGACGGTGTCAATGTTCCATTTTCTGCCGGTAGATGCCCAGTGCGCAAGCTCTTCTCTGGTTGGTGACTCGAGGGGTGGACAGACTACCACAGCTCCCAGATCAGCTTCATTGATATAATGTTCGGGGTGTAGAGCAATCTCTTTATAGTGCGTGAAAAAGCCAGGGACGCTAAATGATTTTCGCTCCGACAGATATGCAAATGAAGAGCTCCAGTCATTACCGAATGCAATGAAATATTTATCTTGCGGGACTTTATTTTTTATTGCCTCGGATACCGCATAGTCACGGGAATTTTCAGCGTTGAATACTGTTCGGGTGATGCCCAGATAGTCTCTGGAAAAATGGATGTAATTAAATGTCACCAGGGCGATGCTCAAAGGAATGATCATGATCCTTGTCCATGAATTTCTGTTCAAAACGCAACCTGCGGAAACCGCTATTGCATATAGCAGAAAGATGATATTGGCTGTCTGGTAATAATCATGCACGATGTGGAGGTTGGTGAACAAAAACAAGGGAAGAAATCCGAGTGCAAGTGCTGCAACAATAACAAGTTTTATTCTTTTTTCAATTTTGGAACACAAGGCTGTTATCAGGATAATAATGCCGAGGATGCCTGATAAGTTTCGCTCAAAAATTCGCCCCCATATAATGTTATTATAAAACTCAAAGGATAGTCTTTGTTGCAAAGTACCCCAATTCCATGTTCTGAGCATTTCTGGTGTGAGGCTCATGCCTATACCATTCATTTCTCTTATGTGGTCTGTATATGTGGTCCAGATAATGCCTATAGCTAATGGTATTCCAAAACAGATGAATGCAGACAAGATTTTTTGACTGAAAAGATAGTTTTTTAGAGAATGTGTTTTCTTAATACTCAACACAACGTAGGTAAAGCAAAGCAAAGCAAGAACGGGCAATCCGGTGGTGGCTTTCTGCAGGATGCTTAACGTGATAAACAACATAAACAACAAATGATTTTTGTATGATTTATTTTCCTGACTCATATCAATGAAATATTTAATGGCGACGATTGAGAAAAATAATGTTGTCGTTTCGATCATAAACGTTCGACCCCAATATAGATAAACCGGGCTGGAAAAAAGCAATGCAGTAAATATATAAAATACCGATTTTGGAAGTTTGAGGCTTCTGGTGATTGAGCTCGCTGGAAAAATACACAAAACCAGAAAAACATAGCTGACAAGCCGACCAGTGGTATTTAATGTTACGCCAGATAATTTTGCCAGCAGAGCAACAATGTACTGATAAATTGGGAATTCAAACGGTATGCTCCATGGCAGGCCGGCTACGGGTGTTTCATAAGCCAGACTAAAACCATTTTTTGCTAACCAGTAAGCTGTGAGCGCTGTTTGTGTTTGTCTGAACGAATATAAGTCGAGGGGAGCCTGTTTCGCATAGGTCATTGCAATGTAGAGAGAATATAAAAAGCATGTTACAGCGATGAAGATTAATGATGTAAATACTCGCCCGTCGTTTCGAGAAGCGTGCGACGAGGGACGAGGGGTTGAGTAGTCGGTTTTCATGTTAAACTGCATGTGGAGTCCTGTAAAAATATGCTATGAGCTCAACCTGGTTTTTGAGCAACAATAAAAAATTGTTTCCCTAAAAATTTCCAGACAAACGGTAGTTTGAGATAAATCCGGACTAACCATGGGTGGGTAGGTAGAGCACCCTGGGTGGTGAATGGCAGAAAGCGATCAATACAGAGTTGTATGTTAAATCCTTTCATCCTCAGCGCCTCGCATAACGAGACATGAGTTAATCCCAGGTGATGATCATAATAATCCCAGTATTGTCCTGGCAAGTGTCGTAAATTAGGTCCGAGCACAAGGTACTTGCCGCCAGGCTTTAATGCGATCATGACCTGAGAAAGGAATATGTCCAGCGTGTTTTTGTCGGGCAAATGTTCCAGAAAATTGGATGTGAAGAGGATGTCTGCTTTGTTTGAAATAACCTCGCTCATCGTTGTCGCTTTGCATCGATGAAACTCTATATCCGAATGCAAAAAATTTACAGAGTCCTTATTAAGGTCGACAGCAATTTTTTTATTTGCAGATATATTATTAATAAACTCGCCATACCCACATGCGACATCAATAACGGTATCCGATGGTTTGATAAATTTTTGCAAGAAGTGCTTGCATATCACTTGCCAGATGGCTTCTTTGCGGGGCAATTGATCATCCGTAAAACGAATTTTATACAGTTCAGATAGTTCACTGCTGTCCATGCTTTCAGATAGTTCACTGCTGTTCATGTTTCTCTTCCTTTCCCGGTGAGTTGCATATTGTTATGAAGCATTTTTATGTACCGGACCTGGCTTTGGTTTGTATGCACCAAGT
>CAZDYY010000154.1:0-5151 GCA_964509745.1 uncultured Legionella sp.
CCAGTTCCAGTGCCAATGATTTATCACCTGACTTGATGATACGGCCATGCGCCAGAACATGAATAAAATCAGGCTCGATATAGTTGAGCAAACGCTGATAGTGAGTCACCAGAATAATAGCGCGATCCGGGGCGCGCATGGCGTTTATGCCTTCGGAAATGATCCGCAGGGCATCAATATCCAGACCTGAATCGGTTTCATCAAGAATGGCAAGCTTTGGCTCAAGTGCGGCCATTTGTAAAATTTCATTACGTTTTTTTTCACCACCGGAAAAGCCTTCATTAATACTGCGATATAAAAAGCTTTCATCCATGTCCAGCAGTTTGCATTTGGCACGGATATAACTCAAAAATTCGATGGCATCCATCGGATTTTTACCTTGTCCCTTGCGAACTGCATTGACAGAGGATTTTAGAAAATTGATATTTGTTACGCCAGGAATTTCCAGCGGATACTGAAATGACATAAAAATTCCTGCTTTCGCCCGATCCGCAGGCGACAAAGGCAACAAATCCTGACCGGCATAGGTAATCTCACCACTGGTCACATCATATGCAGGGTGCCCTGCCAGAACCTTGGACAGCGTACTTTTGCCCGAGCCATTCGGCCCCATAATGGCATGAACCTCACCTGCTTTTATGTTCAGGTTAATGCCGTTTAAAATAGGTTGCTCATTAATCGCAACATTTAATTGATTGATTGTTAACATATTAACCTACCGCCCCTTCCAGACTGATACCCAACAACTTGGTGGCTTCCACCGCGAATTCCATCGGTAATTCTTTCAACACCTGCTTGCAAAAACCATTCACGATCATGGATACCGCGTCTTCGGTATCAATGCCGCGCTGTTGACAATAAAACAATTGTTCCTCGCTGATTTTTGAAGTCGTGGCTTCATGTTCCACCTGTGCCGAAGGATGTTTAACTTCAATATAGGGAAACGTATGTGCCGAACATTCAGACCCCATCAGCATCGAATCACATTGTGAAAAATTACGGGCATTCACAGCCGTTGGCGCAATACGAACCAGGCCACGATAGGCATTATGTGAACGACCAGCAGAGATCCCTTTGGAAATAATCGTGGATTTGGTGTTTTTACCCAAATGAATCATTTTTGTGCCGGTATCCGCTTGCTGCAGATTATTGGTCACGGCTACCGAATAAAACTCACCCACCGACTCATCTCCTGCCAGAATAACGCTGGGATATTTCCAGGTTATCGCAGAACCGGTTTCAATCTGGGTCCAGGATATTTTTGATCGTTTGCCACGACAGGCACCACGTTTGGTCACGAAATTATAAATTCCGCCCTTGCCGTCTTTATCCCCTGGATACCAGTTTTGTACTGTAGAATATTTAATTTGTGCACCATCCATCGCAACCAGCTCAACAACTGCGGCATGCAATTGATTTTCATCGCGCATGGGTGCGGTGCAACCTTCAAGATATGACACATAACTGTCACTGTCAGCTACAATCAGCGTGCGTTCAAACTGGCCGGTTGATGCAGCATTAATACGAAAATATGTCGACAATTCCATCGGGCAACGCACGCCTTTTGGAATATAGACAAATGATCCATCACTGAACACGGCTGAATTTAACGCCGCATAAAAATTATCCCGATAAGGAACAACAGAGCCAAGGTATTTACGCAACAGCTCAGGATGTTCATGCACGGCCTCGGAAAACGGACAAAAAATCACGCCTTTTTCAGCCAGTTTTGCCTTGAATGTTGTGGCAACGGATACACTGTCAAAAACGGCATCCACAGCAACGCCTGCCAGCATTTCCTGTTCATGCAGGGGAATACCCAGTTTTTCATAGGTCCGTAATAATTCCGGATCAACCTCATCCAGACTTTTTGGCCCGTCTTTCATGTTTTTCGGTGCAGAGTAATAAGAGATTTTTTGATAATCAATCGGTGGATAATGCACGCTGGACCATTCCGGATGGGGCATGGTTTGCCAGTGACGAAATGCTCGCAAGCGCCACTCAAGCATAAATTCAGGTTCACCTTTGATAGCCGACAGGCGACGAATCACATCTTCATCCAAACCCGGCAAAAATGTATTGGTTTCAATATCGGTTATAAAACCATGTTGATAATCCTGCTCCAGCAGAGTGTTTAATTGATCATTGGTTTTAGACACGACTAACTCCAGTTGCTAACTCTTTAATTCGCTCAAGATCTGCCCCGGGCAGGCGTGGTTGAGCCAAAGCTTCAAGACTCACGCTATCCAGTGCAGCTTCAATTGATTGACTAATCAATTGCCAGTTACCCTGAATATGACAAACACCTTGCAAGGAACATTCATTCCTGCGCGCACTGCATTCGGTCAAACCACGGGTTTCATCGAGTGCATAAATAATTTGCGCAACCGTAATCTCGGTCGCTGCCCGTTGCAGACGGTATCCGCCATTAACACCCCGTACAGAAACCAGCACACCTGCCGAGGTTAACCGCTTTAATAATTTACTGACCGTTGGCACGGCAAGATGCGTTTGCAAGGCAATGTCCCGTGCGTTACACAACACGCCCGGGCGTCTGGCAAGATATACCATAACGACTGTTCCATAATCGGCCAATTTGCTGATGCGCAGCATATCACCCCTGTATATTTTAATCTAGTACCAATCAGGTCTTTATTCAAATGAAAGGGCGGGATGATACATGAAATGATGCCTTTTTGGCAATGGGGTAACCCGGATATAACTTGTCTTTTAAATTGACAAAAATTTTCCTTGCAGATAAACTTCGCGCCATCCGATAAGCAAGGACTTTCAAACCGATGAATAAATTCCAGATCGCAACCCACGCTTTTCTTTCCATCGCTTGCGCACTGGGAATCCAGTCAAAACTGTATGCAGAACCAGCCAATCTGGCACAACTCAAAACAGAAATAAGAACATACCACGACTCAGGCGCGTATCAAAAAGATCTTGCCCGGGTGACCATTCCTGCTACTCATTACATTATTGAACGTGCTGAATCCAACGCAAAAAAACCACATCCGCGAAAGCTGGCCATTGTTCTGGACATTGATGAAACCACTCTCTCAAATTACCACAGCATCGTTTCTCGCGACTTTGCCGATAACAAAAAGCTGGTACACAAACACCTGCTGGATGCTGACGATCCAGCCATCAAACCCATGCGATCGCTTTATCAGACTGCATTAAAACAGCATGTCGCTGTATTTTTTGTAACCGGCAGAGGCGCTGATTTGAAACAGGCCACCATCAAGAATTTAAAACGCTCAGGCTACCCGACATGGTCAGGGATTTATTTTCGGCCGATTCAATACAAAAAATCCTCTATTGCCGTCTTCAAAACCCGGACAAGAAAAATCATCACCCGACAAGGCTATACCATCATTGCCTCAATTGGCGATCAAAACAGTGATTTAACTGGCGGTTATGCTGAAAAAACGTTTAAATTACCCAATCCATACTATTTCGTTCCATAAAACCCGGCGAATCATCTTGCCTCGCTGCTTCTTGCATATAACAACAGCAGCAGATAATAATATGTGTTGACCTGGTTCAATTTATACAGTTAGTATATATATGTACTTTATCTTCAATCAACAGGGACGACTTCATAATGATAAACAAATCATATATGGTTGCATGCTGTGGTCTGGTTACACTGCTCGGTGCCGGACAAGCGAGTGCAATGAATTATGAGCGCTGGGTGAATGTGGAAGGAGGATACTCTTTTTCCATAGCACCCAACAACACCAACACAGAACCCATGCCGGGAGTCAATCTACCGGATGACTATGTTGCAACCTTAATGGGTAATCGCTGGCTGCTTGGCGCTGGTGCCGGTGTCCAGTTTCCCCTGAGCCATCCGTTTTTCCATGCTGATCGACTTGGCCTGGCTTATGACTATTACTCAAGGGCGACCGTTACAGGCCAGATTAACAAATTTCAGACTGTACCTACATACAGTTACACATATAACCTGACGTCCAATGTTCTCTGGCTGGACAATCAGCTGGATGTGGGACATCTGGGGCAAATGATCCCGTTTATTGATCTGGCCATTGGCGCAGCCTGGCACAGAACAGACAATTATCAGGAACTTCCCCTGCCCAACGTTCCACCGCAAAATGTGCGCGTAAACGGTGCAGACCTGGCTTCAAACAACTCAACCGAGTTTGCCTGGCGTGTGGGTATTGGCGGCAATGTTAACCTGACTGACAAAGTAAAAATGGGTTTGATATACCGTTATGCCAATCTGGGTAGATCATCCACCGGGCCGTCAGGATTCTATCCAACGGTAGGAGGCATCAACAATTCTGTCGCGGGCAACGAGGCAGTACTCTCATTGCGTTATGATTTTGATACAGCTGACAACATGAAAAAATAAATCCTCGTACATCATCGACTCTATTACAGGCGCAACAATGCGCCTGTTTTTTTTCAGGACATCCCGGCAATCCGTATTGCCAAATCCAGGATTGTGCGACACTATATGTAAAAACAACAAGGACGACTTCATCATGATAAAAAAATCATCCATGCTTGCCTGCTGTGGTCTGATTACCCTGTTCAATACCGGACACGCCACTGCCATGAACTGCACACGATGGGTAAGCGTAGAAGGCGGGTATTCATTTTCTATACAACCCAATAACATCAGCACAGAGCCTATGCTGAATGTCAATCTGCCCGATGACTACATTGCCACGGGGCTTGGCAATCGCTGGCTGACGGGTGCAGCAGCCGGCGTACAATTCACACTGCCATATCATATGTTTCCGTCTGATCGCGTGGGACTTGCCTGGAATTACTATTCCAGTGCGCAGGTCACAGGGCAAATTAATAAATGGCAAACCACACCCACCTATAGTGACAGCTACAATCTAACCTCCAATGTGCTTTGGCTGGATAACCAGCTGGATCTGGTGCAACTGGGTAAAGTCCAGCCGTTTATCGACCTTGCCATTGGTGCAGCCTGGAATAAAACTGGCAACTATCAGGAAACACCGCTTCCGTTCATACCGGCTCAGGCTGCGCGCATCAACAGTGCGGCATTTGCAGCAAACACATCAACCGATTTTGCATGGCGCGCGGGAGTTGGCGGAAATCTTGGACTCACTGAAAAACTGAAGCTGGGGGTAATCTCCCGCTATG
>CAZDYY010000155.1:0-5127 GCA_964509745.1 uncultured Legionella sp.
GCAAGTCGCACATTTCATGGCTTGCCCGTATGCAGCGTGATGCCCTGCACAATTTCGAGCGCACGGGTTTTCCCACGCGCAAGGATGAGGACTGGAAATATTCCTCGGTGGATGGTTTTTTGAAGCAGCGGTTTGCCATAACCTCTGATTCAGCGGAATCTTCGTTCGGCGGTCAGTCGGATATTCCTGTGAACTGCAATAAGGTGGCCATTATTAATGGCCAGGTGACGGGTACCGAAGGGTTGACGTTACCTGCCGGTGTTGTGGTGCAACCCTTGCTCCAGGCATTTACTTCCCATGCGGATAAAATCAAGCCCTGGCTTGGGAAGATTTTGCAACAGGAACATGGTTTTCACGCGTTGAATCTGGCCATGATGAATTCAGGATTATTTATTTATCTGCCGAAAGGTACAAGTCTGGCGGAGCCGCTATTACTGACACACTGGCAAGACCGCGCTCAACAGGCGACGTACGTCCGTCATCTTGTCATTGCCGAAGAAAGCAGCCGGGCGACCATTATTGAAGATTATCAAGGCGATGCATCCACTGAATATTTTACCAATACCGTTACTGAAGTGTATGCAGCAGCATATGCATCGTTGACACATTATAAAATTCAGCGCGAGAGCAAACAGGCCAGTCACATCGGACATCTTGCAGTAAACCAGGCAGCAAACAGCCAGTTTGACAGCCATGTGTTCGGCTTTGGTGGCAAACTGGTGCGAAGTGATGCGACCTTCAGCCTTCTGGAGCCGAAAGCACGGTGTTTCATGAATGGCATTTATGCCCCGGCCGACGGTCAGCACATGGATTATCACACATGCGTGACCCATGCCGTTGCTGATTGCAGCAGTGCCCAGGATTACAAAGGTATATTGTCCGGACGTTCGCGTGCTGTATTTAATGGCAAGGTGATTGTGGCGAAAGATGCCCAGCATACCGAAGCCAAACAGCAAAATAAAAATCTTTTATTGTCTGTTGATGCGGAAATTGATACCAAGCCACAACTGGAAATTTTTGCCAATGATGTGATCTGTACGCATGGTGCAACGGTGGGTCAACTGGATGAGGATGCATTATTTTATCTGGCGACGCGCGGCATAGAACGGGCTGAAGCCAGCCATTATTTGATTCAGGCGTTTGCTGCAGAAAATATTCGCGCAGTATCTGATGAAAATCTGGCAACATGGTTGAGTAGATTGTTAAATCAACAAATCGGGTGAAGGCATGAACAAGTTGATGAATACGCTGGATATCAATGCCATTCGGGCGGATTTCCCCGTTTTACACCAAACGGTAAATGGCTATCCACTGATTTATTTTGACAATGCGGCCACAACGCAAAAACCACAGGCCGTGATTGATGCAATCACGGATTATTATCGTTGTGATAATGCCAATGTGCACCGTGGCGTG
The DNA here is from genome assembly GCA_964509745.1 of uncultured Legionella sp. GTDB lineage: Bacteria > Pseudomonadota > Gammaproteobacteria > Legionellales > Legionellaceae > DDPF01. The sequence continues at coordinate 1,417 of CAZDYY010000155.1, forward strand.
CATGCCTTGAGTGAGCGATCCACGCTTGCATTTGAAGCGGTGCGTGAAAAAGTACGCCGGTTTATTCATGGAAATTCAGTTCGCGAATGCGTTTTTGTACGGGGTACAACAGAAGCCATCAATCTGGTGGCACAACGTTTTGTCATGCCTCGGCTGAATCCGGGCGATGAAGTACTGATTACGCACATGGAGCATCACTCAAATATCATTCCCTGGCAAATGATTTGCAAACAAACAGGCGCTACATTACGGGTTGCACCCATATCGATTGAAGGCGAAATTTTGCTGGATGCATTTGAGCAATGTTTATCAAAAAACACAAAGTTTGTTTCAATCAGTTATGCGTCTAATGCGCTGGGTACGATTAATCCGGTAAAAAAAATGATTGAAATGGCGCATGCACACGGAGCATACGTCATGCTGGACGGGGCGCAGGCTACTGCACATTTTCCGATAGATGTGCAGGCCCTGGATTGTGATTTTTATGCTTTTTCCGGTCATAAACTGTATGGTCCTACGGGGATTGGCGTGCTGTGGGGCAGAGAGTCTTTGCTTGAAAGCATGCCTCCCTGGCAAGGCGGTGGTGAAATGATTAATTATGTTACCTTTGAATCCACAGAATATGCGCCTTTGCCGTATAAATTTGAAGCTGGCACACCGAATATTGCCGGCGTGATTGGTCTTGGGGCTGCCCTTGATTATTTGTGGTCACTGGATTTGGATGCCATTGTTGCCTACGAAGCACATTTGCTTGCTTATGCAACCAAAGCATTCAAGGCAGTAAAAGGCTATAATTTGATAGGAACCGCAAACGAAAAAGTACCTGTTATCTCGTTTGTGCATGGCACCATTCATGCACATGATGTTGCCACGATTCTGGATAGCCAGGGCATTGCAATTCGCAGTGGCCATCATTGTGCAATGCCGTTGATGGATTTCCTGCAGGTTGCAGCCACTACCCGGGTTTCCTTGTCGTTTTACAATACCGAGCAGGAAATTGATGCGTGTGCCGGTGCGATGCAAAAAGTAATTGAGGTGTTTGCCTGATGATGGATTTACGAGAGTTATACCAGGAAATTATTATCGACCATAATCGCAATCCGCGGAATCATCGGGAAATGCAAAATGCAACCTGTTCTGCCAGGGGGTTTAATCCTTTGTGCGGTGATAAACTGACGGTGTATGTGCAGCTTGAAAACAATATTGTGCATGACATCAGTTTTGTGGGCTGCGGATGTGCGATCTCCCAGGCCTCGGCATCATTGATGACAGAGGCGATGATGGGTAAAACGATCACTGAAGCGCATCAAATTTTTGAGCGTTTTCACCTGATGCTGACCTCTGATTCAGCAATACCTGACCTGTCTCTGGACAAGTTGACGGTATTGGCTGGCGTACGAGCCTATCCTGCGCGGGTAAAATGTGCAACTCTGGCCTGGCACACGCTTGAGGCTGCGTTAAAGAAAGACAGCACCCCGGTTTGTACGGAGAATTGACATGTTTGGTTTCAAGAAAAAAGCCACGAATGAAGAGCTGAACGATGCCGTGATAGCCGCGCTTAAAACCGTGTTTGATCCTGAAATTCCGGTGAATATTTATGATCTGGGCTTGATTTATGACATCAAGGTTGATGAAAAACAGCACGTTGCGATCCAGATGACGCTGACATCGCCCGGCTGTCCGGTTGCTCAAACATTTCCTGGAACGGTTGAAAAGGCCGTGAATGAAGTTGAAGGTGTCACTGATTGCTCGGTTGAACTGGTATGGGAGCCGCCATGGACCCAGGATCGTATGACGGAGGCTGCAAAGCTTGAGCTGGGGATGTTTTACTAGTCATGACTATCCAGTGGCAACCCTCGGCATCGATCAGTTCACTGCATGAACGTGCCCGTATTTTCAAATTGATTCGTCATTTCTTTGAAGCACGCGGGTATCTTGAAGTGGAAACGCCTGTTATGGCAAGGTACGGGATTACCGATGTGTATCTGGCCAATATCAAGGCAGTTTTCCGGGCTGAACAATATTGCTTGCAAACTTCGCCTGAATATCACATGAAACGCCTGTTAGCTGCAGGCAGCGGCCCCATTTTTCAACTGGCACGCGTTTTTCGTGATGATGAGCTGGGCAGATGGCACAATCCCGAGTTTACCTTGCTGGAATGGTATCAACTGGATATTGATCATCATGCGCTAATGCAGGAAATGGATGCCTTGCTGCAGCAGGTTCTGGGTTGTGCCCCCATGATTAAAAAAACCTACCGGCAAGCTTTTCTGGAAGCTTGTGATCTTGATCCAGGACAAACGGACATTGCCACATTCAAACAGAGGCTGCAGTTATTTGATTTGGATAATGTATTGCCTGAATCAGAACAGGATCCAGATCAATATTTGTTTTTACTCATGAGTCATGTTGTGGAGCCTTTTCTGGCAAAAGAGCCTGCCCCTGTTGCGGTATATGATTTTCCGATATCACAGGCATCGCTTGCGAAAATCAATCAAGGGGTGGCAGAGCGATTTGAGGTGTATTATTGTGGGGTCGAGCTGGCCAATGGCTTTCATGAGTTAACTGATGCAGCCATGCAACGAGCGCGATTTAATCAGGATGTTGAATCAAGACGTGAGCGCGGTTTGGCGACCAGTTTGCCAGATGAGTATTTGCTCCAGGCCATGGAACATGGCTTGCCAGCGTGCAGCGGGGTCGCCATGGGTGTGGAGCGCTTGCTGGCGCTGGCAATGGATACGACGTCGATCAGTGACGTGATGGCATTTGATTTTTCCAGGGCGTAGTTATTTGTTGTTGATCGCGCATTGATACGTCGCGCCGCTCAATCAATTCACCAAGGCACATGCCTGAAAACGCAATAAACAAGTAGCCTATCCCGGTATTAACAAGGAAAGAATCTGAAAAGCATGCAATACAAAACGGGATAATCAACGCCAGGAAGACAGGTTTCATGTTGTGCAATGCGAAACCTGTTTTGATTGACATGCCAAGAACCAGCAATAAAGCCAGTATCCCGGACATACCCAGTTCAGTGGCAATCAGCCAGTATTGGCTATGCGGATCAGCAACGGAAGACTCCTTTTCCCAGTCAGGAACGGGTTTATCGTTAGAAAAATTATGGGCAAAACTACCCGTACCATAACCAGTCAGTGGTTTGGCGAGGAATAATGATTTGGCATAATCATGAAATTGCAAACGAAAGCCGATGCTGTTGCTTTTTTGACCGGATTCGTATGCCTGGACATCATGGACTGCCTTTTGAATTCTGGCAAGCAATGTATCCGTGGGTAATATCTGAATGACGGCGATGAAGCTTAATATAAACGCTAGAATTGAATACCGTACTGATTTCAATGAAAAATGCTCAACCAGAAATAACAGAAACAGGATGGCATACACCACGTAGCCGGTGCGCCCGAGACCGAACAGCAGAACCTGAATACTAAACAGCAATACCAGTAGCATGTATCCTGCTTTATAGAGCCTGTTTTGAGCCCGAACGCCAAGCCATGCTGCCAGCCATGCTGCAAAGGCCATCATGTACCCTGTTACGATATAGTTATTAAATACATATCCGGGAGGAAGTTTGGTCTTTGGAAACCAGTGAAGATAAAATGCAGCACAACACGTGATGAGCATGCCGAGCAAATAGGCATGGATGCCGTAGTGGCGGGTTTTTTTATCTGCAAATCCTGCTGCAAACAAGGG
>CAZDYY010000156.1:0-5086 GCA_964509745.1 uncultured Legionella sp.
AAAGTGTGTATACGGCAACGTATCGAGGGTTCGAATCCCTCTCTCTCCGCCAAATAAAAAAAACCAAACCTGAACCTTGCATTCTTCGCTCACATCCCTATAATCACGTGACATAAACGCATGTCCACCGCGGCAATTATTAATGCATACTGAAAATAAACAAAACGCTGTCCTTCATGTCAACGACGGGGATTTTCGCCGCGCGTTAAAGGATCGTCACGTCCAGTTAATTGCGCTGGGCGGTGTCATCGGTTCCGGCTATTTTCTTGGCACAGGCGCCGTTATTCATCAGGTAGGTCCTTCTGTTTTCCTGGCCTATATTCTGGGTGGCCTGATTGTCTATCTCACCATGCTATGCATGGGTGAGCTTGCTGTTGCCATACCCATTGCCGGTTCATTTATCAATTATACTGCTGACTTTATATCCCCTTCTCTGGCTTGCGGTGTGGGGTGGTCTTACTGGCTCAGCTGGGTAGCCTATATCCCTGCCGAATGCGTGGCAGGAGGGATTATCATGCAGTATTTTACCGGCGTGAATGGTTATGTCTGGGCCATTTGTTTCGGTTTACTGATTACATATATCAATACAGCCAAAGTGGGTACCTTTGGCGAGATTGAGTTCTGGCTGGCATTAATCAAAATCATTGCCTTGTTCGGCTTTATTGCGCTGTCCATGCTGATTTTTTTTGGTTTGATTCACGGCCCGCATCCTGCAGAATTTCTTGGTGGAAAATACATCTTTAATCAGGGCGGGATGTTTCCCAATGGGAAAACAGTCCTGCTCACAGCCATGGTACTGCTTCTGGTCAATTACCAGGGATCTGAAATCATCGGTCTTGCTGCAGGTGAGTCCATTGATCCGGCTCGCATGATTCCCAATGCCATACGTAATGTGACCTTCCGGATTCTGCTAATCTATATCATTCCTGTGTTCTGCCTTGTGCTGATTTTTCCATGGCAAAAGGCCAACCTGGTCAACTCGGTATTTTCAGATGCCCTGAATTTTTATGGATTGAAATGGGCGGGAGCTGTGACCAGCTTTGTCACCCTCACCGCCACCCTTTCCTGCTCAAATTCCGGGGTGTACGGTATCATCCGCTCATTAAATGCCCTGGCGCGTAATGGCATGGCGCCCCGCCCGCTGGCTAAATTAAACCAGCGCGCAGTCCCGCAAAATGCAGGTATCGTAACCCTGATTGCGATCTGGATCCTGTTGATTGCCGGCCATTTTATGGGGCAATCGACCTTGTATATAGCCCTCTTGCTGGTATCAGGCTTTACAGGAGCTACAGCCTGGATCTCATTATGCTGGGCACAAATCAATTTTCGTCGCAAGCTCTATCATGCCGGTTATACCACCAGCGATCTTCGATATACCACGCCGGGGTCACCATGGACCGGGATTATTGCCATTACACTCATGGTGATTTGCCTGATATTTCTTTTACTAAACCCTGATCCTGCTTATAAAATAGCCTTTGGAATTGGGCTTGTCAGCTTTGTTGTACCCATTATCATTTACAAAGTATTTGGACTGGACAAAAATCGTCGAAAAATGCTGTCAGCCAACAAGCACGTCAAATTTTCAGATATTTTTCCCACAAAGCACAAACAGGATAACTGATGAATGCACTGGAAACAGCCATAGAAAAAGCATTGCTTGCGGCAGGCAACACTAAAGATGCCAACAAAGCCTACCTTGAATTTATCAAAGCCAATTTTATTATTCCGGTAGAAAAAAATTCAGCCGAACATGAACCACGGGTATTGTATCTGGAAGAAAACAACCATGTCTTTTTGCCGGTTTTTTCCAGCATGGAATATTTTGATCTATGGGCTGCTGATATTTCAGACGAAATTCAATTGTTGAAGTTATCCGGTGTAGATTTGCTCAAAGGCATTGGAGAGCATGTGACTGTAAGTTTGAATATTGGCAGCAAGGTATACAAGGAATTCAATCCGGGAGAGCTGGCCCGGATGCGAAGCATGATATTGAAGCTATTTAAATAGACTAGGGTGCCAGCCGGCGGTGCTTCCAGGTGTTTTCCTCACGAAAATATTGAATCCTGTCATGCAACCGGTTATCACGACCCTGCCAGAACTCAATTTCATCAGGAATCACCTGATACCCGCCCCAATGCTCCGGACGCATCACCAGGGTTTGCTGGTGAGTTGCAATCAACTCATTTAGCTTGCGCTCAAGTTCTCCACGCTCGCTAATTTCCCTGCTTTGAGGCGAGATAATCGCACTCAGCTGGCTGGCTTTGGGTCTTGTCGAAAAATACGCATCAGATTGCGCATCACTGACACGCTTTGCCTCACCACGAATGCGCACCTGACGTACCAGGCTCGGCCAGTAAAAATTCAAAGCCACATACGAATTATGGCTGATTTGTGTTGCTTTGGTGCTTTGATAATTGGTGTAAAAAACAAATGCTCCCTCCTCAAGGCCTTTTAACAGGACAACACGCGAATCAGGGCGCCCGTGTTCGTCAACAGTTGCAAGCAACATTGCAGTCGGATCGTTTGTTTCTGTTTTGATTACTTCAGAGAACCATAAATTGAATTGCTCAATCGGCGATTCATGTACATCGATGTCATTCAAACTCAAATTGCCGTATTCACGGCGAATATGGGGTAATTTGACTGAGTGGGACATTCGCTATTTCCATATCGTTGTCCGGAACGCAGTAAAGGATCTGCTGCGCTCAGGACGACGCAATAATATTACCAGCCAGTAATTTCAGCTACCGCATCACCCAGCTCAGCAGGTGAGTTCACTGTTTTAACCCCGGCTGCCTGCAGGGCTGCAAATTTATCTGCTGCTGTACCCTTGCCACCGGAAATAATCGCACCCGCATGGCCCATACGTTTTCCAGCAGGCGCAGTAACACCGGCAATGTAGGAAACAACAGGCTTGGTGACATTGGATTTAATGAATTCGGCCGCTTCTTCTTCAGCTGAACCACCAATCTCTCCAACCATGATGATGGCTTCTGTCTGTGGATCTTTTTCAAACATGGCCAACACATCAATAAATGTCGTTCCAGGAATCGGGTCTCCACCAATACCAACGCAGGTACTCTGACCAAAACCCTTGTCCGTCATTTGCTTGACTGCTTCATAGGTTAATGTACCGGAGCGGGAAACGATACCTACTTTACCCGACATATGGATAAATCCAGGCATAATACCGATTTTACATTCACCTGGAGTAATGACGCCCGGGCAGTTTGGTCCAATCAGGCGGCTGTGGGTGTTATTTTCAAGGTATACCTTGACTTGTAACATATCCAGCACCGGGATCCCTTCGGTAATACAAACGATTAATTTGATACCCGCTTCCGCAGCTTCAATAATGGAATCCTTGCAAAAGGGAGCAGGAACATAGATCACACTTGCATCAGCACCCGTCTCATCAACCGCATCGCGCACTGTATTGAACACTGGCAAATCAAGGTGTTTTTGTCCACCTTTTCCTGGTGTAACACCACCAACCATTTTTGTACCATAAGCTAAAGCCTGTTCTGTATGAAACGTGCCTTGCTTGCCGGTAAATCCCTGACAAATCACTTTGGTTTCTTTGTTTACTAAAATACTCATTCTTGGCCTCTAAAATAAATTAAGCGATTGCCGCCACGATTTTTTTAGCCGCATCAGTCAAACTGCCGGCAGCGATGACATTCAAGTCACTTTTGTTCAGAATCTCGGCACCCAGAGCTGCATTATTACCCTCGAGCCGCACAACAACGGGTATTTCCAGCTGAACTTCCTTTACCGCTGCCAGAATGCCTTCAGCAATCAGGTCACAACGCACAATTCCACCAAAAATGTTAACCAGAATACCTTTAACTTTTTCATCGGATAAAATGATTTTGAAAGCTTCACTGACCCGCTCTTTCGTGGCACCACCACCTACGTCAAGAAAATTCGCAGGATTACCACCGTACAACTTAATCACGTCCATGGTGGCCATGGCCAAACCTGCACCATTCACCATACAACCGATTTCACCATCCAGAGGGATGTAGTTCAATTCCCAGTCATGGGCACGGTTTTCACGTTCATCTTCCTGAGACGTATCCCGCATGGATTTTAATTTTGGATGACGGAACAAGGCATTATCATCAATCGTTACCTTGCCATCAAGGCAAACCAGCTGACCTGTTTTGGTCACAACCAGCGGGTTAATTTCCAGCAAGCTCAAATCACATTCAACAAACATATTCCCAAGGCCTGTCATCAGGTTGGTAAATTGTTTGATTTGCGCATCATCAAGTCCCAGTTTGAACGCCACTTCACGGCATTGAAACGGCATAACACCTGTCATGGGGTCAACTGTAATCGTAAAGATTTTTTCAGGGGTTTCCTCGGCTACTTTTTCAATTTCAACACCACCCTCTGTGGATGCCATAAACACCACACGACGACTGGCACGATCAACCACTGCTCCCAGATACAATTCACGATCAATATCACTGGTTTCTTCAACAAGAACAGCATTAACGGGCTGACCATTTGCATCGGTTTGATAAGTAACAAGACGGGTACCCAGCAATGATTTGGTATATGCTGCCAGTTCTTCTCTGGTAGACACCAGCTTCACACCCCCTGCCTTGCCACGACCACCTGCATGCACCTGTGCTTTGACTACCCAGCGCAGAGTAGGTAACTGCGCTGCAACCTGCAGGGCATCTTCAACGTTAAAAGCAACTTCACCACGTGGTACAGGCAACCCGTAACTGGCAAATAACTGTTTGGCTTGATATTCATGTAAATTCATTATTCGTTTCCTGCTTAGACATTCAGTAATAATCGGGATGGATCTTCCAGCAACTCTTTAACACTAACCAGAAATTGCACGGAATCCTTGCCATCAATCAAGCGATGATCATAGGACAATGCCAGATACATCATGGGTCGAATGACAACTTGACCTTTTTCGGCAACCGGTCGTTCCTGGATTTTATGCATCCCCAGAATACCGGTTTGCGGCGGGTTAATGATGGGTGTTGCCAGCAGGGAACCAAATACCCCACCGTTGGTAATGGTAAATGTTCCACCCTGCATTTCTTCCATAGACAGT
>CAZDYY010000157.1:0-3703 GCA_964509745.1 uncultured Legionella sp.
GTCATAGCAATGGGGATATGGTGGAAAACAAAATCACCATCAGCAAGGATTTGCTGTATTACATCTTCTCGCATGCCAACCAGTTATACACATCGCGAGCCTCTGATCAGGAAATCCCCGATTTTTTACTGGAATTAACACACGATGTATGCCAGATTGAAACCAGTGAAGAACAGTCCAGAAAAATTGTTGATTTGGCGATAGCGTCTGCAAAACATTTCAAGGACGAATGATCCCGATGTGAAAACAAGATGACCGTATCTTTTTTCAAACGACAATGCCAAACTCTAATAACGCCATCTGTCTTGTGGCAAAAATCATCACTACTTATAAAAAGGATATTTATATGGCTAATTCACGTCAGGTTGTTGACCCTTTATCGGCTGGTTTGCACCGAAACCGGGGATGGTTAATGGGACTGGGTATTCTGTTTGTGGTACTCGGGTTTATCGGCCTTGGTACTATGGTCGGACTGACCCTGATGAGTATCATTTTCATCGGCGCCCTGTTTATTGTTGCCGGAATAGCACAATTTATCGATGTCTTCAAAAGCCATCACTGGAAAGGCATTGTAGGTCATGCCCTGATTGCCGTTCTCTACATCATCGGTGGCGGCCTTGTCATTCACGATCCCGTTCTTGCTTCAGCCGTCATTACGGCACTGATTGCATGGGTATTGATTATTATCGGCATCACCCGGCTGATCATGGCGATTGTATTGCGAGATGCATCAGGATGGGGCTGGTTATTGTTCGCAGGCCTCAGCGCGATTGTGCTGGGCATATTAATCCTCATGCAATGGCCATCCAGTGCATTGTGGGTGATTGGCATGTTTATTGCGATCGAGCTGATTGTAAATGGCTGGACCTATATCTTTATAGCTCTGGGAATGCGCAACGCCTGATAAATTACCCTGCGTGCCACACAGCACGCAGGGTAATTATTATTTCACTTCCTGATAACGCGCAATACTGGACATAATTTCATTTCGCGCAGCATCCGGGCCAACCCAGCCATCGACCTTCACCCATTTGCCCTCTTCCAAATCCTTGTAATGTTCAAAGAAATGCTCCAGAGACTGTAATAATGGCTGAGGCAAGTCCTCGTGAGTATGCACATTTTCATACATTTTACTCAGCTTGCTGACAGGAACCGCCAGTAGTTTGGCATCAACACCTGATTCATCTGTCATTTGCAGCATACCAATCACGCGACAGCGAATCACCGAACCGCTCATCAGAGGGGTAGGTGTTACCACCAGAACATCAACCGGATCGCCGTCTTCTGACAATGTCTGCGGGATATAACCATAATTTGCCGGATAGAACATGGCGGTTGACATGAACCGATCCACAAACAGGGCTCCGGATTCCTTGTCCACTTCATATTTAACAGGCTCCCCGCGCATGGGGATTTCAATGATGACGTTAATTTCATTGGGCACGTCTCGACCGCTTTTTATATCCATCAAACTCATTTTTACACCTTTTGCTACGTCAATGTCGCGATATTATGCGTAATTTACTCCAAAAAGGCAAAAGTCAGCGTATAATATATCTTTTGCTAACAAGGATAGTGATGACTTGTCTGTTTTGTAAAATTGCGGGAGGAGAAATTCCTGCCAGGATCGTGTATGAAGATACTGACATCATGGCATTTCATGATGTTAATCCCTAGGCACCGAAACATATACTGGTTATTCCAAAGACCCATATTGCGACGCTGAATGACACAGAAACAACAGACGAAGGCTTGCTGGGCCGTATGGTGCTCACTGCAAAAAAAATTGCCGAGTCTGAACAGTTCAGGGATGCAGGTTACAGGCTGGTTTTTAATATTAATTCGGATGGTGGGCAAACCGTTCACCACATTCACTTGCACATTCTGGCCGGTCGCAAAATGACCTGGCCCCCAGGTTAAGGTTGATAGATATGAAAGATTCATTTAAAAAAATACTGGAAGGCGTTGGCGAGGATACCAGTCGGGAAGGCTTGCGAGACACCCCTGAACGTGCAGCCAATGCTTTTGCGTATCTGACCAGGGGCTACAATGAAAGCCTGGATGACATTATCAACGGAGCGCTGTTTGAATCCGACATGAGTGAGATGGTCATTGTTAAAGACATTGAAATGTACTCAATGTGCGAACACCATTTGCTGCCGTTTCTGGGGAAATGCCATATCGGCTATCTGCCCAATGGCAGAGTCATCGGATTATCCAAGATTGCGCGCATTGTGGATTTTTTTGCACGTCGCCTGCAAATTCAGGAGCGATTAACGTCTGAAGTGGCCCATTGCCTTAATGACATTACCGGTGCACGCGGTGTTGCAGTGGTCATGGAAGCGCAACATCTTTGCATGATGATGCGAGGAGTGGAAAAACAAAACTCGGTGATGACAACATCTGTCATGCTGGGTGAGATGCGGGATAACCCGAGCAGCCGTATGGAATTTTTAAATTTGATTAAATAGCCATCGCCCCGGCACAGCGCAGGACCTCCTGAACTGATGGAGGTCCTGCGCTGCAGTCGTGGCGACAACGCTTATTCTTCTGAAGAAGCTTCTTCAGTGGATGCAGATGATACAGCATTCGCCGCACCTGGTTTATCCTTCCACTCCAGCTTCACGCGGCCCTGTTTGTCCACACCGGCGACAAACACTTCAACTTCCTGACCTTCCTGCATTACGTCTTCCACCTTTTGCGAACGATCATTGCAAATTTGTGAAATATGCAGCAAGCCATCCTTGCCAGGTAACAGGTTGATAAACGCCCCGAACTCCATGATCTTGCTAACCTTGCCACGGTATGTCTGACCCACTTCGACTTCGGCAATCAAGGTTTTAATCTGGCGTTGCGCTTCTTCCAGCGATTCACTGTTTGGAGAAAACAACTGCACAACTCCGGAGTCACTGACATCAATCGACACGCCGGTGCTCTCAATCAAGCCTTTAATCGTCGCGCCACCTTTGCCGATGATCGTGCGAATTTTATCTTCCGGAACAGTCATCGTGATAATTCTTGGCGCATGTTGTGATAACTCGCCACGATGTTCGGCCAGCGCATTGTTCATCACACCAAGAATATGGGTTCGTCCAGCCAGTGCCTGCTCCAGGGCTTGCTCCATAATACTTTTGGTAATCCCGGTGATTTTGATATCCATCTGCAATGCAGTAATCCCTTTTTCGGTACCGGCAACCTTGAAGTCCATATCGCCAAGATGATCTTCATCACCAAGAATATCCGTCAAAACAGCAAACCGCTCGCCTTCTTTAATCAATCCCATGGCAACACCCGCCACTGGCGCTTTCAACGGCACCCCGGCATCCATCAATGCCAGACTGCTACCACATACGGTGGCCATGGAGCTGGAACCATTTGACTCGGTAATTTCCGATACAACACGCAGCACATAGGGAAATTCAGCTGCATCAGGCAGAACAGCCATCAGGCTGCGGCGTGCAAGTCGTCCATGTCCGATTTCACGGCGTTTTGGACTGCCCACCATACCTGTTTCACCCACAGAATAAGGAGGAAAGTTGTAATGCAACATGAACCTGTCTTTGATTGCGCCGTCCAGTTTGTCCAGTGTTTGCGCATCCCGATCATTACCCAGCGTCACGGCCACGATAGCCTGTGTTTCGCCCCGGGTAAACATGACTGAACCATGCGTACAATCCAGCAAACCTGTGCGAATGGCAATAGG
>CAZDYY010000157.1:3713-5082 GCA_964509745.1 uncultured Legionella sp.
ATGCGGTTACGAACCAGATTCTTTTCCAGCGTGCTCATCAGCCGGGAAACTTCTTCACGATCAAGATCCGGTGTTTCAGCCAGTAAAGTATCCATCAGATTTTGCCGGCATTCCGCCAGGCGCTGGTAACGCTGTTGTTTGTCTTTTAACAGATAAGCTGAAGTAAACTCGGCTGTAGCCAGACCATCAATGCGTGCAGCAAGGCTTGTATCAACCTCGGGTGCTGTCCAGTTCCAGCCTGTTGTGCCCACTTCGTCAGCCAGTTCACGGATCACCTTGATCACGCCCTTGATGGTTTCATGACCAAACATGATAGCACCCAGCATAACGTCTTCGCTCAATTCTTTCGCTTCTGATTCAACCATCAAAATGGCATCATCAGTTCCTGCAACCACCAGATCAAGATCTGATTCAAGCAATGCTTTGGGGCTTGGGTTTAACAGGTAAATACCGTCTTTATAACCAACACGAACACCAGCGATCGGACCCTGGAATGGTATGCCTGAAATAGCCAGTGCAGCAGATGCGCCAATCATGGCCACAATATCAGCCGACACTTCAGGGTTAAGTGACATGACCGTTGCAATGATTTGCACTTCATTATAGAAGTGATCAGGAAACAGGGGGCGCAAGGGTCTGTCAATCAAGCGTGACGTTAGTGTTTCGTGCTCACTGGGACGTCCTTCCCGCTTGTTAAAGCCGCCAGGAATTTTGCCCGCCGCATAATATTTTTCCTGGTAGTTAACGGTCAAGGGAAAAAAAGAGTTTTTTTCGGCACCATCTTTTTTACCCACAACGGTGACCAGAACTTGTGTTCCATTCATGCTGGCAAATATTGCTCCATCAGCCTGTCTGGCTATTTCGCCAGTTTCCAGTACCAGTATTTGCTCACCCAGCTTTATTGACTTACTAATTTTCGCCACGGAAGTTACCTCATAAATATGGGACACTGCATGCAGTATCATGAAAAAAAAAGGCGCAGAACACTGCGCCTTTTATTTGGATCTTTTACAACGAATTATCAAATCAGCGCTCTCGAGGAGAAGCTTGATAATCAACAAGCCCTGTAATTAATATGAATCCCTCAAACCGAGACTTTGAATTAATGTTGAGTAACGGGAGTGATCATTGTTTTTCAAATATTTCAACAGCTTGCGACGCTTGTTCACCAGTTCTTGCAAACCACGACGTGAATGAAAATCTTTTTTGTGTTCCTTGAAATGTTCAGTCAAATACTTGATTCGGCCTGTCATCAAAGACACTTGAACTTCAGGTGAGCCGGTATCTTTATCGGCACGCTTGAATTCATTAATGATTTCTGCTTTTTGTACGCTCGTTAGCGACATTGTTCACTCCTGGAAATAAATAA
>CAZDYY010000158.1:0-5064 GCA_964509745.1 uncultured Legionella sp.
TGCTTATCACGATAGCTTATTATCGCTTCAGCACGCTTTTTTCCAATGCCTTTGAATTAACGGGATCATTCAAAGGCATTGGAAAAAAGCGTGCTGAAGCGATAATAAGCTATCGTGATGAGCATGGCGGGTTTAAATCCATCGAAGATTTGGCGCAGGTGAAAGGATTGGGTAAATCATTTGTAAACAGCCATTTGACCCAGTTGCAGGGGGTGTTTCAGGTGGGATAAGCCGGATTCATTAAATATCCACGCAAAATGTGTCTTCCCCGCCAGGGCGGGGAACCATTTATATTGCAGGTACCGGACATTATGATTCAACCGGGTATCCCGCCTGCAGCCACGCAATTATTCCGCCATCAACGGAATAAACGTCCCGATAGCCCATTTCAGCCAGACAACTGGCTGCATACAATGAGCGTACGCCACCTTTGCAATATAAATAGACAGGACAAGTCTGATCCTGTATTTTTTTCACAATGGCAGAGGCCAGGATATCTTTCGGCATAAGCTGCGCACGGGGAATATGGACATCTTTCCACTCATAATCTTCCCGGACATCAATCAGACACAAGTCTGGTGAGGCATCATAACGTTTTTTTAATTCATGTACATCGATGGTTTTTATATTATGCTTTGTCATACTGGTTTTCTCTGATAGCGGGCCTGGTGAGAGTCGAGTGGTGAATGAACCAGTATATGGTAGCGGTTATCACACCACCGATTAACGTAGCAAATGCCCATGTGGGTGCTGAAACAAGGGCAGTGCGTTGTCCCAGTTTATATAAATTTCCGGCATCACGTGCTACAGCGCCTGCGAACACCAGATGCAGAATGGCGTTTATCAGGATGAGCAGATAATAGCCGGATTGAATTTGATTGCCGTATTGTTGAGCCAGTTCGAATAGCATGTTGTCAATATCCCTGAACGGTCGTAATATCAAATAAACGATTGATAATGAGAACAAGTATGCCACGAATCGATGTTCCAGTTCCACATTTAACCACAGCACATGCCGGTCCTTTACATCCAATTGAGGCGGTTATCTTGAGCAATGTGACGACCATTGAGGCATGGTTTCGCAAAGCCTGGCAAAAAACACCGGCACCGGTGACCTCTTCAGTTGATTTGCGGCATGCCGGTTTCAAAATTGCATCCGTGGACACCAATTTATTTCCGGCAGGATTTAATAATCTCAATCCTGATTTTTTCCCCCTTTGCATCCAGGCAGCCCAGTCTTTTCTGCGCGATGAACTCCCTGAGTGTACGAAAATATTAATATTACCCGAGGGTCATACCCGTAACCGTTATTATTTGCAAAGCTTGAGTGTATTACGGGATATTTTTTCAAAAGCCGGTTTTGTTGTACGAATTGGTAGTCTGGATTCGGAGATCACGTCCCCGGTGAAGATGACGACTGAGGGTGGTGAATCATTGTTAATAGAGCCACTGGTTCGTAAAAACAGCCGTGTGGGCTTGCTGGATTTTGATCCCTGTCTATTATTGTTAAACAATGACTTGTCATCGGGTGTCCCGGAGATTTTGCAGGGGTTGCATCAAAGTATACAACCAACCATTGAGCTGGGCTGGTCATCCCGGTTCAAATCCAGTCATTTTCAGTATTATGCAGATGTGGCGCAAGAGTTTGCGAGTCTTGTCAATCTTGATCCATGGTTGATTAACCCGATGTTTGATGCCGTGGACGGGGTCGATTTCATGAAGCAAACAGGGGTAGATGAACTGGCACTGGCTGTGGACAGGTTACTGGCGGATATCCGGGACAAGTATGCCACCTATGGGATTGATGAAAAGCCATTTGTCGTGGTGAAGGCAGATAATGGTACATATGGCATGGGTGTCATGATGGTGCATGATGGTGCACAAATTTTGCAAATGAACCGTAAACAGCGTACCAGTATGTCAGCAACCAAAGGCAGTCGAAAAGTGAACCGGCTGATTATTCAGGAGGGTGTCTACAGCTTTGAAACCATGCCCGATGGTGCAGTCGCCGAGCCTGTGGTTTACATGATTGGCCAGTTTGTGGTTGGTGGATTTTATCGAGTGCATCAGGGACGTGGAGTTGATGAAAATCTGAATGCCCCGGGCATGCATTTTGAGCCGCTGGCGTTTGCAGAAGCCTGTAATATGCCCTGTAACGATATGGATGCTGCTGACTCACCAAATCGTTTTTATGCCTATGGCGTGATTGCACGTCTGGCCGCTTTGGCGGCGGCACGTGAAATTGCGGCAACTCAGGAGGCATGATGAAACTTGCAATATTGATGGATCCTGTGAGTATGTTAAAAGCATATAAGGATTCTACCGTGGCGATGATTAAAAGTGCTCACGCCATGGGATGGAATTGTGTGTATTTCACTCAAAACGACTTGTTTTGTCGAGGAGGTCATGCCTTTGCCAATGTTTCGTCAATTGTTGTGCATGATGAGACAAAACCTGATTGGGCAGAAACCGGACAAATGGGCGAGCAGCCATTAACGGCATTTGATATTATTTTGATGCGGAAAGATCCTCCGTTTGATATGGAATATATCTATGCGACTTACGCTCTGGAACTGGCAGAGAAAGAAGGCGTGCTGGTGGCAAACAAGCCGCAAGGCTTGCGCGATGCGAATGAAAAATTTTTTACTCTGAATTTTCCCCAGTGTTGTCCATTGACACTGGTGAGCCGTGATATCAGCCGTTTGCGCGCATTTTGGGAAGAGCACCGCAACGTTATTTTCAAGCCACTGGAAGGCATGGGAGGAAACTCGGTTTTCCATGTGGATGATGATGCACGTAACCTGTCTGTTATTCTGGAAGTGTTAACGCATGGCCAACACGTGAATATCATGGCGCAGCAATACATACCTGATATTAGTACTAAAGGGGATAAACGAATTTTGCTGATCAATGGCGAGCCTGTTTCCCATGCCCTTGCACGTATTCCGGCTCCAGGCGAACTACGTGGTAATCTGGCTGCAGGCGCGCACGGGGAAGTTGTAGAGATTACCGAACGGGATCGCTGGATATGTGCGCAAATTGCCCCGACACTGCGGACAAAGGGATTGTATTTTGTTGGTATTGATGTGATCGGGGATTATTTGACCGAAATCAATGTGACCAGTCCTACATGCATCAGGGAAATTGCAGCAGAAACGGGACTGGATATTGCGGGGGATTATTTGCGCTGTCTGGCGAAGAATGTGGACTGAATATTTTTTATAAAAAAGTAACTACTCACACGTCTCGAGCGTAGCGAGGGATCTCCTGATGATGGCACAGTTTCATCTCCCGGAGATCCCTCGCTACGCTCGAGTGACGTACAGGGTGAGCAGTTACATAAAAAATAAACAAATTATTGGTGCGTTTATGAAAATATAGTCTATAGTTTAAACATGGAGTTTTCTTTTAATAAAAAAAGGGAGGGGCTATGTTAATTATAACGATGCTGGTGCTGGGGATAATATATGTGGTCATCGGCGTTATCATGCTGGTTGCGCCGGGTATATTGATCAAGCTGGATAGTTTTTTAAATACCAGAGTCTTTGACGGGAAACTTGCGTTTCGGCACAAAATCATTGTGGCGGCATTTTTATTGCTGACCGGGGCCGTGATGATATTGTACTTCTATCGCTTTTCAAGTTTCGTGTTTTAAGCGGGTGTGATTAGAAAATCAGTTAACCGCTCGGCCTGAGGAGGAAGCGCAAGCTTCCTCCTCAGGCCGAGCGGTTAACGTTTAGTCCTTCAAGTCATTTAAACCCAAGTTGTCGCCACGCCTCAAATAAAATGATTGCCACTGAGTTGGATAAATTCAAACTGCGACTGGACGCTTGCATCGGGATACGCAGTGATGAATAGCGTTCACGCAAATCAGGCGGCAATCCTCTTGTTTCAGCGCCAAATAACAGCATGTCTTCATCCTGGAACTGGATATCCGTGTAATTTTTTGTGGCCTTTGTGGAACAGGCAAAGATGCGTCGATGCCGGTTTTGCTCAATAAAAGCCTGATCATCCGGATAATGAATGATGCTGGCCCATTCATGATAATCCAGACCGGCACGTCGCATGCGTTTGTCGTCGAGAGCAAAACCCAGTGGATGAATCAAATGCAACTGTGCGCCGCTGTTGGCGCACAGGCGGATAATATTTCCTGTATTGGGCGGGATTTCAGGCTGATGGAGCGCGATGTGCAGCATGCTGGGCCGTGGTGATGGGGAATTTCGATGGTGTGCCGTTCGCAGGTGTTTGCGGCAGTACCTTGTCATTGGCCTCGTTGGCTTCTTCTTCAACATACAGCGAGTTTTCTTCCTGTGTTTGCTGTTGTTCCCCGGCAATCAGGTATTGTCGATGCTGGAGGTAGGCATCGCGCATGAAGGCGTATTTGTCGATGGCATCAGCCATGAGTTTTTCCATATCAAACATTTGTGAGCGCAGATCAACATAGCGCAACCCCAACACACTGTAGAGTACCACTTCTGATTTGATATAAGGGTATGGGGTAAACAGGGCGTAGTCAAACATCATCCCCATGCCATCCCGAAACGTACTGGGACCCAGAAAGGGTATCATTAGATAGGGTGATTTTTTATCCCCCCATTTGGCAAACGTCAAACCCAGGTCGTTGCTGTGGGGAGGGAGTTTAAATGTGCTGGCCGGGTCAAATATACCCCCGATTCCAATCGTTGAGTTTATGGCAAAACGCCAGGTATCCTTGATTGCAATATTCCAGTCGGCCTGTAACAAATCGTTGGCGACTGTGGGTAACATATTGATGTTGTTATAGACATTGTTGACGCCTGCACGAACCGGAGCCGGAACGACGGCAACGTAAACCCTCGCTGGTGGTTTTAAAAACGTGGCGTCAAATGCCATGTTGAATTTATAAAATTCACGGTTGATGGACTCATAGGGATCATCCGGATTAGGACCTTTGGTGATGCAGGCTGACAGAATGAGTGAGCTTGCAAGGGTTGATATTTTGATAAACTGGCGCATGGTGATCTGATTATTTGAGTTTTAAATGATATGTTACATGAGTTCGCTGGTCTTGAATACAGCCCTGGC
>CAZDYY010000159.1:0-2971 GCA_964509745.1 uncultured Legionella sp.
CCCAGTATCTTTATTAATGACCAGAAGTCTGTATTACACAGCACTTTGATAACCGCCAGCATGTTCACCAGAATGGAGTCTTCCGGTTTGAATTCGTGCACGATTTTGTCGGGGATAAATTCTGCAATGGATTGATTTTCCGCAAGGTTCAATGAATTTTTCTGTATCGCTTTATCAATGTTTAATATTGCTTTGGTTAATTCCCGCAGGGTGACGGGCTTCTTGTCAAATGTCATCTCTGTTTGCCCGGATCGATAAAAAGTATCCATAAGTTCCAGCTTTGACAAAATCAGCTGTTTAGCCTCAGGGGTGATAGATTCCTTATTTGTGCTGAGCATGGTCTGGATCAATCGATCACGAGCCTGAATAAATTCAATTTGACGGGCATGTTTGAATGAGACCTGAAAGGCCCGGTCACACACCTCACCAACTTTTGCATTGATACCAATAAACAGCGGCCAGGCCACAGGAGCCAGAGGCCCGACAAGAAAGGGCACTGGCAAGGTTGACAGAATCATCCAGTATACGGTGTCGGCCATGAGATAAAATGCCTCACGGTAGGAAGAGGCGGGTAGTTTGGCTTCAAATTGATGGAGTGCCTGCCGGTTTTTTAAATCAAAAGGTTTCTCCAGCACATCATTCAAACACTTCAGTCCATCTGTTAACGTTTTGACGTTGACCCTGTTTTCACCACTCCAGAATATTTCTTTCAGGCTGCGCCCTGATGCAGATTGATAAGTGATATTAGACCACCAGTATGTATACGGTTTTTCGCAGGTCTCTTTCATGAATGCAGTGTTTGTGATAACGCTGTTGATTAATACGCTCAGTTCGGGCGTCAGTTCCTGTTGTTGAATTTGAGTTTTCAGTTTTTTCAGCTGCTGCCGGTATGCTGGATTATTTTCTTCAGTGAGCATGAGGTCAATTTTTTTTATCAATGGTTTCTTAACCAATGCCCCTGGATCTTCCGTACCGGGTTTGTGAGTCATGATTTTTCCCCTGAACGTTATTCTGCTGGATAGATGTAAGTATAGGTTATATTTGGTGTTATAATGGCTCATGATTATTTTGAGTTATCTATAAGCGCATGTTCAGAACGACACCCATACTTTCCAGGGACACTGCGGACAAGCTGGTTCAATTCAAGATTTCTAAAAAGCGGTATAGACAAAACACCCGTGATCTCCTGGATATTGGTTATACACAAGAACAAGCTGACAGGTTAATTATTAACGCTCAAACCAGTTCGACTGTGCGGGCTGTTTTGAGCGCGACCACAAAACTTATGTCGCAACCTTATTGCCTGGACAGGGAACAAATAATAAAAATTGCACTGAGCAGCGGCAGAGCCCACAGCATCCATGCGATTATTAAATACTTTGTTGCAATGACCCGTCTGAACTATACCGTTGACCAGATTATCGCTTATGCGAGTCAATCTGGTGGATTAAAAACCATAGAGCAGATTGTGATCGGCAGACATCGAGAGCTGAATGCGATGGTGGATATTGTCCCCCCGGACAGTTGTCCGCATGATCGACCTCCTGAGAAGAAAATGCGTACTGATGAGGGTTCCAGTGAGGTTTCCAGGTTGCCGTGCGTGGAAAATAGAGAGGGGGTCGTTCTTTCTCAGGAGAATGCCAGGACACTATCCGCCCACATAAAAATGAACATGTTCCTGGCACCGCCCCTTGAGATACCTGATATAACGAATGAAGTAAAGCGCCCTCTGCCCTCGATGAAAAAGATTGAGAACGCGTTTGTTAATGAGCTGTGTGCCATGCTTTACTAGGGTTGACAATTGCTCCAACCTCACGTCGTCCCGCGGCTTGTCCGCGGGATCCATCGATAGTGATGTCAGGAACAAATCCCCTTATATAGATCACGACATGTTGGGTTGAAATCTTCAATCAAATTAATTTTCCATTGCCGGCACCAATTCTTAAAATCGATCAGCTATTTAAACGACCTTTCTACATTTACGCTATGTATTTCAGGAGAATCATCAAGAAAAATGATAACAGCTTTTTAGGTATATTCATAATACAGAGTAATGGTCATGGTTTGAGACATTCATGGTATTGATGAGATCAAAATCCGGACTTGTAATTCTTCATCCAGTGCAAGAACTCATCTGCAGGTAGTGGAGGACTGAACAAAAATCCCTGAGCTTGATCACAATGATGCTTTTTCAGAAATTCTATTTGCTCTGGCTTGTCTACACCTTCCGCGGTTACATACATATCAAGACTTTTAGCAAGTAAAATAATGGTCCTGGTCAGTGCAGCATCATTTTGGTTTGTGTTCAGGTGCTCAATAAAGGAGCGATCAATTTTTATTTTGTCAAACGGAAATCGTCGAATATAATTTAAACTGGAATAACCAGTTCCAAAATCATCCATTACGAGTGAAATCCCAAGTGCTTTCAGAGCACTGGCTTTTTTCATTATGGTTGCCTTGCTATCAATCAATATGGACTCGGTGATCTCAATCTCCAGTCGTTCTGGTTTCAATCCGCTTGATCGCAGGGTTTCACGAACAGTTTCCACTATATTGTCATATTTGAACTGATGCCCTGATATATTGACAGCAACATTCAATAAATCAAAACCTGTCTTTGACCAGAGAGCGCATTGGTTGCAAGCTGTATTTAAAATCCACCGGCCAAGGGGGATAATCAAACCGGTTTCTTCTGCAAGTGAAATAAATTTTGAAGGAAGAATTAATCCAAGTTCTGGATGTTCCCAGCGAACCAATGCTTCGACGCCATGTATTTTCCTGTCGTTCAAATCAATAATTGGCTGGTAATACATATTAAATTGCTGGTAATCAATTGCATCGCGTAATTTGCGCTCCATGTCCAGTTTATCTATAACCCGGCGATTCATGATATCTTCATATAAACAATACGTATTGCGTCCGGCATCCTTGCTGCGATACATTGCAATGTCGAAATTTTTTGATAATGTTT
>CAZDYY010000159.1:2981-5031 GCA_964509745.1 uncultured Legionella sp.
AACAGATTCCGACACTACAGGTAACAGAGAGCTTTTGTCCAGATATAATCACTGGCTCGGAAATGGACAGCATAATTTTTTTGACAACAGGAATCAGGTGTTCCTCACAGGTCAGGTTTGGGAATACCAAAACAAACTCATCCCCTCCCTGGCGTGAGACAGTATCGCTGGCTCGAACACTTCGCTTTAATCGTGCGGCTATAATTTTTAAAAGTTCATCGCCGCAATCATGACCTAAACTATCATTGATTGTTTTGAACCGGTCCAAATCAAGATATACAACAGCCACGAGAGTCTGTGTCCGACTGGCCATGGCAATGGCCTGCTCCAGGCGATCATGCAGCAAAAAGCGATTAGGCAGATCAGTCAACGCATCATAAGTTGCCTGATACTGAATCCTGGCTTCCATTTCCTGACGAGAATGTACATCACGTAATGCGCAAACCGCATAACTGACACCTTCTGTCCGAGTAACAGAGTAAGCCATTTCGAGTTGAAATTCCTCACCGTTTTTTCTGATTCCAGTCAATATCTGCAATTGGGGATGCCGTTTTATTTTTCGGCTAAATTTTGAAAAGATTTTTTTCAAACTCAAAGGATAAATCAATTCATGCAGATATTTTCCTTTCAGTTCGCTTGATTGATATCCAAATATTTTGCACGTGGCAATGTTTGCTGATTGAATAATACCCAACTTATCAATAGACACTATGCTGTCAGTTACTGTATCCAGTATGGTTTGTCTGGATTGGACTGTACTCATTAGTTCAGCATTTTTCTCCATTAACTGTTGCAAAATGCGTTTTAAATTGTTTTCAAGGGAATCCAGCTCATCAAAATTGCTGTAAATAATGTCTGGAAATTCCCCATGAACAATAGCTGACGCATGATTTTCCAACACTTGAATGCGCCTTGATAATCGGGTTACAAAAAGATAACCGATCACTACGGCCAAAAAAAACATCAACAAGCCAGTACCGTACAGCCCATAATAAAATCGTTGAACAATTTGCGCCGCTTCCAGTCTTTTCTCTTGAAGTGCCTGATGCTCATATTTTACTGGCGCATGCATCTCCAGCAACGTGATATATCGTTCCTGCATATTCTTTACCGTTATAATTCCCACCAGCATGACAGGAATTATCAGGCAACAAATGAGTAGCACATCAAGGAATAAACGGGTTTTTATTTTTAAATTTGGAAACATGTATCGTCCATTGATAATAATTAACTCCAGTTCCAGGGCAACCGGCCCTGACACTCGTTTACATCATCTCTATATTCGTATACCGTAGGATAACTGAACTCGTATCTACTCATACGCTATCCCGGCGAAGTGAGGGATAATGTGTCGGGTGAGCAGTTACCTATAATCTATCACAAAGGATTGTGTTATGAGACGGATTTACTTGCAACATGCCATTGCCGTTTTTCTGCTGGTCAGTTTTTCTCCGTGTTTTGCTGCTTATCCCCGAATTGTATATGGTCTTGAAAACGCAACACACTTCAACAGTCACACAAAAAAGGATGTGTATATTCAGGCTGGCAGCTTTCTCGAGAAGTCCAAAGCCTGGCAGTATCAACGAAATTTGAATGCCAGAACCCGGCAGTCTGTCAGAGTGCTCACGCATGGCAAGTTATATAACGTAATGGTTGGTCCGCTTCATTCTCCAGCGGAGGTCAGGAAAACGGCTACGCATCTATTAAGTTCAGTGCCAGAGACGGTCAAACCATCACATATTCCTGCCGTTTCGCAACGGCCAATGCGTATTGTCAAGCCTGTAGCGCCTGTTGTTCCGGCGTTGAATTCAAGTGCAAACTGGTTTATTGCTGCCGGAGCCGGCGGACAGGCCCCGTTGGCTTCAGATAACATGCTGGTCAACAATAACTCCGGTTTTCCAGCGCCGTATGATCAAGATTCGTATTCCATGAATAATAACTGCACAGGTGTGATCGCGTTGTCCGCCGGCTTTTGCCGGATTGGTATTGCGGTTTGGCAGCCGAGTGGTTCTATCCAATGGCGAATATCTGATGAAAAAAGAAGGGTGGA
>CAZDYY010000160.1:0-5025 GCA_964509745.1 uncultured Legionella sp.
TACTTTGGAAGCGGGATCAATATCCATTTGCTTACATAGTTTGATTGATGTTGACCTTCCAATACCATAAATAGAAGTCAGCGCTATCACAACATGCTTGTGATCCGCTATGTTAACACCTGCAATACGAGCCATTAAAATCTCCGAATGTTATCTTGTTCTGCTTTTAAAGTGCAGAAGGATACTGGTTTAATTGTTTAAAATCAAGCAGGAATTAACCTTGTCTTTGTTTGTGCCGCGCATCTTTGCAAATAACACGTATTGTTCCAAGGCGCTTTATAACTTTGCAATTTCGGCAAATTCGCTTTACAGATGCTCTAACTTTCATTACTAACTCCAAAAATTATCATAACAGTCCAGGCAGTTTATTGCCTTTAAAATTGGCTTTTTTCATCAGGGAATCATATTGTTGTGTCATTAAATGTGCTTGTATCTGAGCTACAAAATCCATAATTACAACAACAATAATCAACAATGAAGTCCCGCCAAAATAAAAGGGAACATGCCATGTATACATCATTACTTGTGGCAGAAGACACACCAACACAAGATATATTGCTCCAATCAGCGTTAATCTTGTCATCACCATATCAACATACCGGGACGTTTGTTCTCCGGGACGTATGCCTGGAATATAAGCGCCTGATTTTTTCAAGTTGTCAGCCGTATCCTTCGGATTAAATACCAGAGCGGTATAAAAAAACGCGAAGAACAAAATAGCTATGGCATAAACAATCAGGTACAACGGTTGACCCGGTGATAAAGCCATACCTATATCTGCCAGCCAGTCCATTCCCTTCCCTCTTGCAAAAAACTGTGCAAGTGTTGCAGGAAGCAAAATAATACTGGATGCAAAAATAGGTGGTATGACTCCAGCCATATTAATTTTTAACGGTAAATGACTTGTTTGAGCCGCATAGACTTTACGTCCTTGCGTTCGCTGCGCATAATTTACACGTATACGGCGTTGTCCTCGTTCCATGAAGACTACAAATGCAGTCACTGCTACGACTATTATTGTAATCAGCAACAATGTTAAAGCTTGCATTTGTCCTTCTCTTACCTGCTGAAAGACTGATGCAATTGCATTTGGCATACTGGATACTATTCCCGAGAAAATGATCAGGGAAATACCATTTCCTATTCCTTTTTCAGTCATCTGTTCACCGAGCCACATTAAAAACATGGTACCGGTAACCAGCGTGACGACAGCTGTAAAATAAAAGGCAAAATCCGGTTGCAATGCGATCTGCTGACCTGCCAGCCACCTGGCCATACCAAGCGATTGAAAAATTGATAATACAAGGGTCAAATACCGTGTGTATTGATTAATTCGTCGTCGTCCTGATTCGCCTTCCTTTTTAATTTGCTCCAGTGAGGGCAACACCACAGAAAATAACTGAATCATAATTGATGCCGAAATATACGGCATAATCCCGATTGCAAATACAGTTACCCGAGACAGTGCACCACCAGAAAACATATTAAACAGGCCAAATATTGTATTTTGCTGTTCATTAAAAAAATTCGCCAGTTTTTGCGGGTCAAGACCGGGAACCGGAATATGCGCACCAAGGCGATAAACCAGTATACCGATAATGACAAACAATAACCGCGACTTTAACTCTGTCAGTCCGCCACGTGACTGTGTCGATGATTGTTTCTGGTTTTTCATGCTCACTCTTCTATGCATCCACCGAGGTCTTCGATGACTTTGCGAGCACCTTTTGTCACGCGCACACCTTTAAGTTTCACAGCTTTGCCAAGTTCACCTGAAAGAATTACCTTGACTTCACAAATTGACTTGTTAATCAAACCGGCTGCTTTTAACACATCAATATCAATCACATCAGCGTCAATACGGCTCAGTTCGCTTAAATTAATTTCATCAATTAATTTTGAAATACGTGACTTAAAGCCCATTTTGGGAAGACGACGCTGAATTGGCATCTGTCCACCTTCAAACTGGATCTTGTGAAATCCACCTGCACGTGCCTTTTGACCTTTATGACCTTTGCCACTTGTTTTACCAAGACCTGATCCTATTCCCCTGCCAACACGTGTACGCGAAGGTCTGGAACCTGGATCCGGATATAATGTATTAAGATTCATTATGCGCACTCCTCAACTTCCAGCAAGTAGTGGATTGTATTTACCAATCCGCGTATAGCCGGGTTATCCTGATGAATGACCGTGCTGTGCATTTTTCCAAGGCCAAGTTGTTTGGCAATCATGATATGCTTGGGTAAACGGCCAATTAAACTTTTTACCAAAGTAATTTTTATTGTATTTTTCATTCTTGTTCTGCCATCAGTTGTTCAACTGTTTTTCCACGCTTGGCTGCAACATAGTCAGGTGTACCAATGTGTGTCAGTGCACCAATCGTAGCACGAACCACATTGCCTGGATTTGTAGACCCAATGCTTTTAGCCAGAATATCATGCACACCCAGCACTTCGAGCACTGCACGCATTGCACCGCCGGCAATAATTCCCGTACCTTCACTAGCAGGCTTCATGAATACCTTCGAAGCACCATAATTCCACGTAATTTCGTGATGAATAGTTGTTCCAGCCAATGGAATATAAGTCATGTTCTTGCGTGCCTGATCCATAGCCTTTTGTATTGCAACAGGAACTTCTTTTGCCTTACCTCGACCAAAACCCACCATGCCTTTACCGTTACCGACTACAACAAGCACAGCAAATCCGAAAACTCGACCACCCTTGACTACTTTTGCAGTACGCGTGACAGATACCAGTTTTTCCTGGTAGCCATCTGTTTTTGTAGAATCATCAAATGCCATAACTGTTCCTTAAAAATTCAAACCAGCTTCACGAGCGCCATCAGCCAGGGCCTTGACTCGTCCGTGGTATTTATAGCCGGCCCGATCAAACGCCACATCCAGAATATCTTTTTCTTTTGCGCGTTGAGCAAGCATCTTTCCTACCTGAAATGCTTTCTCCGATTTCTTGCCTGTTAACTGAGATTTCATCTCATTATCCAGAGTAGATGCGGATACAACAACCAAATCTCCCTGTTCACCAGTAACAATAATCTGTGCGTAAATATTTGCTTCACTTCGGTGCACAACCAGTCTTGGCCTTTTGGATTGGCGAATAATGGCTCTTGTTTTAATAGACCGCCGAGTACGAGCTTGTTGCTTATTCATAATTCACACCTTATTTCTTTTTGGCTTCTTTGCGTACAATTTGCTCTCCAGCGTACTTCACACCTTTGCCTTTATAGGGCTCAGGTGGTCTAAACGCCCGAATTTCTGAAGCAACCTGTCCTACCCGTTGCTTGTCAATCCCTTTCAATATAATTGTCGTATTATTGGGAGTTTCAGCAACAATGCCTTCTGGCAATGTATAGTCTATAGGGTGTGAAAATCCGAGAGACAAGGATACAACTTTATCCTTGGCTGCCGCACGATAACCTACACCGACCAGTTCCAGGGTAAGTTCAAAACCTTTGGTAACACCATGAACCATATTATTGACAATGGCACGTGCTGTTCCAGCCTGAGCCCATGCAGTGGGTTCACTTGAGGCAGGTTTGAATATAATTACATTATGGTCTGCATCAGACTTGGTAATGCTAACCAGTTTGTTGCAACTCTGAACTAATGTTCCTTTTGGGCCTTTTACAGTTACTGTATTGTTACCAACTGTCAGTTCAACATTGGCAGGCAACTGTATATTGGCTTTAGCTACTCTAGACATATCAATCCTCGTTCGTATTAAGCCACTTCACAAATGACTTCGCCACCAACACCCGTTGTTTTTGCAGCCAGATGCGTCATTACACCTCTGGATGTTGATAATATTGCAATACCGAAGCCAGGAATTGCAGATAAATCTTTTGCTGATTTATATACACGCAATCCAGGACGACTAATTCTTTTAATCCGCTCAATTACTGGACGGCCTTGATAATATTTCAAGTTAACAGTAATGGTTTTAAGATTATTTTCATGGGCTTCAACAGAATAGTCGGATATATATCCTTCTTCTTTTAAAACCCTTGCAATTTGTTCTTTCAAAATAGATGAATTAAATTTCACCTGCTGATGTTTAGCTTGCTGGCCGTTTCTAATTCTTGTCAGCATATCAGCAACTGGATCTTGCATACTCACAGTCGTTCTCCAATGAAAAAGGTTTACCAGCTTGATTTTCTTCCGCCAGTGACATTTCCAGTCATTAATTGCTGGCGCAAACAAATTCGGCATAGCCCAAATTTACGGTACACTGCATGCGTTCTACCACACTGCTGACAGCGAGTAGTATGACGAACAGAATTAGAATTAAGCGGCAATTTCTGCAGTTTATCCTGTGCTGCTCTTATTTCATCCGGATCTGCAGATTTCTTGATTATCAGCTTCAATTCAAGTCTTGGACCTCTATATTTTTCAACAAGAAGTCTTTTCTTTTCTTCGCGATTACGCATCGATTTTTTAGCCACAGTTATACCCTTCTTAGTTTCTGTCTCTATCTTTCAACGGAAGGTTAAAGGCTTCCAACAAAGCTTTTGCTTCCTCATTTGTTTTGGCACTGGTTGTTATACAAATATCCAGCCCACGAATTCCATCAATTTTGTCAAAATCAATTTCTGGAAATACAATTTGCTCATGAATTCCCATGCTGTAATTTCCTGTACCATCAAATGATTTGGGATTTAGTCCCCGGAAATCACGTACACGAGGTAATGTGATGGTAATGAGTCTGTCAAGGAACTCATACATACGATCACTACGTAATGTAACCTTGCATCCGATTGGCCAGCCTTCACGAATTTTAAAACCTGCCAATGACTTTTTGGCTACGGTTACTACAGGTTTTTGACCTGCAATTCTTGTCATATCATCAATTGCAAAGTTCATGACTTTTTTGTCGCCTACAGCTTCTCCAACACCCATATTGAGTGTAATTTTCTGTATTTTGGGGACTTCCATAATCGTGGAGTAACCAAATTTTTTCATCATCATTTCGACAACATTGTCTTTATAAAATTGCTTCAGTCTAG
>CAZDYY010000161.1:0-5009 GCA_964509745.1 uncultured Legionella sp.
AAGAAGTGGTAGTCGGCTCCCTGAATACGTTATATGCACAAATGGGACATCTGGACACTGTAGCCTCCGCACCATTTGATTTTTGGGCCAGCATGCAATCAGCGGTGATGTCTATTCCGGAAAATCTGGCACAATTGTGCAATGTGCTGGTGAATCCATTTATTAGTACCGCGCTGTCAAACGCCCCTGGTACAGGACAGGCGCAATCAGTGTATGGCATCATGTACCAGCATTTTGATGGCAAGGCGGGCGCATATGCCTATCTGCTGTTTATTTTGCTTTACATCCCCTGTGTTTCGACCATGGCAGCAATTCGACAGGAAGCCAGTCGCAAGTTGATGTGGTTCTCGATTGTCTGGTCATTTATTGTTGCCTATGCAACAGCCACTGCATTTTATCAACTGGCAACGCTTGCCGCGCACCCGCAACAAACGATTGAGTATATGACTGGCGTGGTGCTTTGTATTGCATTAACCATCACTATTATCCGTTTTGTCGCACACACTTCGGGAGCTCGTCATGTTGCTGCAAATTCGTGAGTATATCCTGCGCGAGCACGTGGTCAGTACACAACAACTGTCACGTGAATTTCATATCGATGCCCATGCCTTGCAACCCATGCTGGATATCTGGGTAAAAAAGGGCGTGATTGAACCATGCCAGGAAAAGGCGAGTTGCCAGAGTACATGCTTCAAATGTAGTACCAGTGCGCCGGTGTATTATCAGGCGTGTACCTGATGACGCCTGAGGAGTTACAGTATTTTGTTGACAGTGTCACCTGGGTTTTGCTGGTAGAAGGATCAAGCAATGTTGTTTATGTATCTGCAGATGACTTGCTGTTTGATGAGTATCCTGTCGGCAGATGGGTATTCAAAAAGCCGGTTTCAAATGCATCATCAAGTGTTGATGCGATCAAAAATCGGGTTGATCAATGGAACAAAATCAATCCCGCTTATCATGCCTTGCAAACCATGACCGGCTGGCTTGAGCCTTTTCTGGGAATTCTGGTTGATTCAACCAGAATGACAAGACACCGGTTGAGACGAATACAGACGGCAGAGTTATTCAAAACGGAGGACGGTGATTTCCTGCTGGTCCATCCTGATGTCGTGCAGATTGAAAAAAAAATACTGGACACGTACCGTGAAAGCAGAATTCTGCTTGCAGATGCTTGTGTGGAAAATAATTTTTTGATCCATAAGGAATCTGTTGTTTGCATCAGCGTGATGGGCTCATTTCGCCGTGGTTCACCAGAGAGTTATTCGTTTTGGCAAGACAGCGCGCGGGTGGATAAACTGAAGGAGCAATGGGCAGCGGCATCCGGTGGAACAATGCAAAATGTAGTTGCCATGGTGAAAACATTATTGTATCTGGAGCAGCAACTCGCAGAAGACGATGTAAAAAATGAATATATCACCGCTGATTTGATTGAAAAATTAAAACTTTTTCGTGAGAAAAATGCACCAATAACGGTGAAAACCATGGATATTCTGTTGTCCATCTGCAAGCTGGACCCGCTGAATGAAATAAAAGACAAGTTTGTAACCCCCTATGTGGTCGAACGACTTGGAGAAGCAAAGATCCCCTTAACAAGAGCATTGTTGCTTGATGAAATCAAAAATGAAGTATCGATTCATGAGCTGATGAAGGAAATATCGGCAGAGGATTTGCGGTTGTTAATTGGTCGGGATAACGCGATATTAAATCAGACCAATCAATATGGGTTAACCCCGTTGCATATTGCGGCAGCATATCATCATATTAACATTGGTCTTCTGATTGATGCCGGTGCTGAATTAAACAAGATAACCTTTCCTGCCAGTGGAAAAATGTATGGTCGATGCAACAGATCACATGACTACCCTCAAATGACGGCCATGGATATAGCCTTGCTTAATAAAAATTATGACGCAGCCATGATGCTTTTTGAAAAAAATGCAATATTCTCCTCCAATACAAACTATTTGTTATATGGTCTGGCACTGGCCGAAGCAAGTGCCGGGAAATTCAGGCACACCAAAACTATCGTAGCCCTTATTCCGGATTTTATTCAGAAAGATGAAAGTGATGTAATTTTACTGACCGTGATTTTAAACGATGATCGGGATTCCTTGCGTTATTTAATCAATGCAAAAAGTGTGTTAACCCGGCCTTTTAATTTTACTGATCCTACCTGCGGGTATGAATTAGCGTATCAAAAAAAATATAATTATCAGCAATACAACGGAATGACGCCGCTGGATGTGGCATTGCATAGACGCAACCCATTTATTGCTATCGCTTTGTATGAAGCTGGCAGCGTTGCCTCTCCTGCAAAGCCAGGTTCATTTCAACTGATTCATCTTCTGGCGATGTGGGGGATGTTGCCGGGTGTGAGGTTACTGATTGAACAAAATCCAGATCTGGTTCATGTCATTGACAGTCATACAGGCAAAACTGCTGCAATGTGGGCGGTATCCACGGGACATCATGATGTTGCAGAATATCTTGCTGCCAATACGTGGTCTCGTAAAGCCAATCATGCTAAAACCGTGCTGGCTTTGCGGGATGTAAAAAATGGGGCCAGTTCTTCTTTAATCGTCGATGGCGCCCCCACACTGTTTTCACCGAGATCAGCGCGGGAGCCCAGGGTTGTTTCCGGGGAAAATTATTCGCCCAAATCTGACATCGCTACCGCATGATATCCAGCATCAACATGCACAACTTCACCGGTAATTCCTGATCCCAGGTCAGAACATAAAAACGCTGCAGTATTGCCAACTTCTTCAGCGGTGATGTTGCGTTTCAACGGAGTGCTGGCAGCATAGGCTGTTTGCATTTTACGGAAGTCTTTAATACCGGCTGCTGCCAGAGTTCTGATTGGGCCGGCAGATACCGCATTGACACGAATTCCGCGAGGACCAAGGCTTGCCGCCAGATAACGTACAGAGGCTTCAAGGCTGGCTTTGGCAATACCCATGACATTGTAATTGGGCACCGCTTTTTCAGCACCGTAGTAACTCAAGGTTAAAATGGCGCCGTTGGTATCCAGCATCATCGGTAACGCAGCTTTCGAAAGGGCGACCAGGCTGTAAGCACTGATGTCATGAGCGATATGAAAACCTTCTCTGGTTGCACTGTCTACAAAATCACCGCTGATTTGATCGGCGGGAGCAAATGCGACGGAATGGATGACGATGTCGAGTTTGTCCCAGGTTTTGTTTAATTCAGTAAAGACGTTTTGTATATCACTGTCGCTGGCAACATCGCAGGGGAATGTCAGGCTGGAGTTAAAATCGGATGCCATTTCCTGAACACGTTCCTGCAGTCTTTCATTTTGATAGGTAAATGCGAGTTCAGCGCCTTGTTCATGAAATACTTTTGCAATGCCGTAAGCAATGGAGCGGTTACTCGCGAGACCAACAATCAATGCTTTTTTACCACTTAAAAATCCCATGTTATTCTCCGTTTATTAATCAAGAGCCTGCCAACTGCAGCAGTTCACGCATTTTGGCCTGAATCATATCAATTGCAATCCGGTTTTCACCGCCCCGGGGGACGATTAGATCAGCATAACGGCTGGATGGTTCAATAAATTGTAAATACATGGGGCGAACAGTGGTTTCATACTGGTGCAACACGGATTCAAATGAACGATGACGCTCAACAACGTCTCGCATCAGACGACGGCTGAGGCATACATCAAGCGGGGCGGACATGAAAATCCGGATATCCATCAATTCCCTCAGCACTTTATCACTGAATAACAAAATGCCTTCCAGAACGATAATGGTATGGCGGCCAATAGAGCGTGTTTCTGGCATGCGCAAGTGTTTGGAGTGGGAATAAATTGGAATTTCAACCGATTCGCCTTGTTGCAAACGTTTCAAATGTTCACATAACAAAGCATGATCAAATGAATCAGGGTGATCGTAGTTGATGTTTTCACGTTCTTCAAAGGCAAGATGGTTGTTGTCTTTATAATATGCATCTTCGGAAATCACCACTACCTGATCAGAACCGAGTTCATTGACGATGGTGTTGGCGAGCAAACTTTTGCCGGAAGCTGATGGGCCGGCTATCCCGAGAATCAGGGCTTTTTTGGTCATGGTTATACGCTTCAAAATTATTGTGCAAATAGTAAGGGATTTTGGCGATCATTTCAATAAAAAAAAAGCACCCGCAACGGGTGCTTTTCAGTTAATGCTGCAGGTTAGTCATCACGACCTGAAAACGCCCCCAGTATATTTAACAAGCTGATAAACAAATTGTAGATGGATACGAACAGGGAAACTGTCGCTGAAATGTAATTTGTTTCACCGCCGTGAATGATTTCACTGGTCTGGAACAGAATCAACCCGGAAGAAATCAGCACAAATGCAGCAGAAATTGTCAATTGCAGGGCCGGGGTCTGGAAGAATATACCGGCAATCATGGCCAGAAATGCAACCATTACCGCAACAAACAAAAACCCACCCAGATAGCTGAAGTCTTTACGTGTCGTGAGAGCATAGCCAGACAGGCCAAAAAACACCATGCCGGTGCCGCCCAGAGCGGTCGCGATCAATTGCGGGCCATTGGTGAAGTGTGAGATGTAGGCATTTAAAATCGGTCCCAGTGCAAAGCCCATGAAACCAGTGAAAGCGAAGACAGCGAGTATTCCCATCGCACTGTTTCTCAATGCATTGGTCAGGAACATTAAACCATAGGCGCCGACGATAAATATTAACGGGTTAATCGAGCGTACACCCATTGCAAAGGATGCATAGGCAGTAAACGCACTGAAAAGGAATGTCATGCCCAGCAAGATGTAGGTATTGCGCAGCACCTTGTTGGTCGCAAGTACCGATTCGGCACTGCGATTCAGGATAGAAACGTTATTTTGGTTCATGAATAACTCCGGTTTGTTTGGTTTATGTTCATTATAGCATAGATGGGGTCCACCCAGTGACTTTTCAAGTCTATCGGGATGTGTTCTGACTGACAAGAGTGCTTGCCCTGGTGTACTATATAAATTTGCATAAAGGATT
>CAZDYY010000162.1:0-2458 GCA_964509745.1 uncultured Legionella sp.
AGTGTCAGTACCGTTTTTTGCATACGATACTGATTATTCTAGTTGATATATTATGCCCGTACAAACATCTGCGTATAATATATTCTGCCACGCTCATCACGGGCAATACCAATCCCGGTCAGGTTGTAGCTTCCCCGGATATTCTGGCGATGTCCCGGGCTGTTGAGCCATTCTTTTACGACAATTTCAGCGGTTTTGTAGTTAAACGCAACATTTTCAGCACCTCCATTGGAGTGCTTGATCGCTTTAAACAAGCGACCCATGCGTAGCTCATACTTGTCATGACCAAACGGCAATTTATGTTGTGCCATATCCTGGCTATGAAGGGTCGCTTCTTTGGTAATACGCTCATCCATTTTTAGTGGTAACATGAAGTGTGTGATGCGGTATTTATTAATATAGTATAAAATTTCTTTTTGCATTGCGGCATCCGGATTCACGGGGGCTGCTGCTGCGGTTTGAAACAGGCTGATGACAAGTGAAATACAAAGGAGCGTCTTTATATGCTTCATAATTATACTCGGTGATTTAAAAAAATGACTTATAACGTTATTTCTACTGTTTGTCAAAATATGTCTCGGCCAATCGTGCCCCGAATACTGGTTGTATCTCTTGGGGCATTGATTATCTGGCAATTTGCTGGCGGGATTATGTCAATTTCTGCGGCAAATCACTCAGGAGTTAATGAACAGCTACTGACTGCAAGCAAGACGGTGACTGATCATCAACCAGCGAAACAGGGAATCAATGCACCGATTTTCGGGAAATATGTACCCGGAAACCTCGGCGTCATGGATGTAAGAAAATCCATGCTGGATTTGAAGATTACAGGCATCATGCTGGCTGTACATGAAGAGGATTCGCAAGTCATTATTCACTCATCCAGTGGAACCGATCAAACCTTTCGCGTGGGAGATACGTTGCCAGGTGGTGCAATTATCAAACGAATAACTGCGGATGGTGTGTTTGTTGAACGAAAGGGGGAACTGGAGAGTTTAAGTTTTCCAAAAAATGAATTAATCTTCGAACCTCAGCCAAAGCCGTTAACAGAGGATAATGTTCATGCGTTTTAATGTGTTGGTATTGATTGTTGCAGGTTTGCTCGGCGGGTGTGTCACACGCGGAATGAATTTAAATGAAGGAATTCACAGTTTCCAGGTACAGGATTATCGTCAAGCCTTTATACGCTTGAAACCGGAAGCAGAAAAAGGCCAGCCTGATGCCCAGTATGCCGTGGGTTATATGTATTATTATGGTCAGGGTGTGGTTGAAGATCGCAAAAAAGCCTGGTACTGGATCACACGTGCCGCCAAAGCAGGGCAGGTGGATGCTCAACAAGCGGTGAAGATTCTGGGTACGAAGCATGTTTATAAATTGAAAAACCGGCAGTAACAGCGTCATGATAGCCCGTTGGTTTTTCGGGATTTCGTACATTTGCAGGAACAAGCTCACGCTGCCGTTCGCCGGGGCCCTCCGGGAGTTATTTCAGCCTCAGGCACCTCTCTGCTTCGTTTCTTCTGTGCGGGTTTGAAAAATGAAGCTGAGTTGACATGTTTGTGTTCTGCTTTGGGTGGTGAGGGCGTGTACGAACGACTTGCATCACCATTTTCAAGTTTTCGCAGTCGTTTTGACATATTTTCCATGATTTCAGATTGCTGCTCCCAGCGCTCTTCCTGCACAAGCTGAATTTGCATGATCTGGTTTTTAATGTCTTTTATTTTGGCATTCAATTGTTTAAATGAATGGGTATACTGACTTTCCATGTCGTGCAGACTTTTGTGCAACCGCGCCAGATCCTCTTCTTCCTTGACCGTCAGATCATGATTTTCCGCAATTTGCTGGATACAGGCCTGGTATTGCTGGCCAAGGGTGCTGATCTCATGATTTATTTCTTCGCGTTCCTGATGCTCACGTGATAACTGCTCCTCAAAACGGTGCTCAAACAGCTGTACGACATCTTGCTGGTTAACATTTTCCATTTCCACCAGTTCCCATTCACACCCCATCTGATTAAACATTGAGCTTATCGTGCAATCAGACATTTTTGCCCCATTTAATCTGGCTAATTGGAAATTGCCTGCAAAATTGACATTAACCCAGTTGCTTTTTTCCAGATGCGCATGTTGAAAACTGGCGCCCGACAAGGCATTTTTTTCAAATCGTGCATAATATAGATGGGCATGGTCCCAGATAGACTGTGTCAGGTTGCAGTCACTTAAATCTGCATGGGAAAACCAGGTTTCAGAAAAATTACCCCCTGATAAATCCAGCTGTTTCAACCGATCATCATGACAGACGGCAATGACATTTCCCCCAAGGGTTTCAGAAAGGTATTCATTGAGGGATTTGATGTGTGGATGCCTGCCGATACTGGAGGCATGCGAGCTCCTGACCTCTGCAAGGTAGTTTTCTACCTGCTGGCGTGATACATCATAAAATACACAAAAGTGCTGCTCGT
>CAZDYY010000162.1:2468-4960 GCA_964509745.1 uncultured Legionella sp.
CGACCACCTTGTGTTCAGGAGGATCCATCAGTTTCAGTTTTTTTCTGCTGACTGCTGCCGAGTTTGAAGACAGTTCCTTTTGTGGCACCGTTGCAAAGCCATAATCATGATGCATGGTGGTATTGTTGCTTCGAAACAGGTAATCGGATGGTGAGGTATACAGTGAAAACTTTAATAAATCAGAAACCTCATAGACTGCCAGACCAGAGCGTGCACAGGCCCATTTTGCAGGTTTTTTGCCTGATGAAAACAGCCTGTTGTTGCGATATGGTTCTTTGACTGCCACTTTGACTGGTGTACGGGATAATCTGATGCTTTGCATGAAATAATCCAGAAATGCTTCAGCGTTTGATACGCCACTGATATCCACTTTCTCGGTTAACTCCGTACCCAGTTTTTTCATGGTTCTGTCAGCAAGGAAGGTAGCAAACGTATTAATGGACTTTTCATCAATAATTTCGTCAATGAAATGCCGGTAGCGCACCGCGGCCATGCAGGCAATTTCCCGGGTTAACATGGTCAATGACAAGTACATTTCATCCAGTTTGGTTTCATCCGGTGAAAATGGTTCGCCCTGATGGTCCACCTGGCGTTTGACAAATTTAAAACACCCCCCCAGCGTTTGTAACAGCACAATACAAGCGCCAGCGCCTGCCAGACTGGTGCCCATAGTAGGGGCCGCAGTAGCAAGACCCGCTATGGCGACACCTGCAGATATTGTATTGACGCCATTGGAGGTTCCATTCAAGGCATCTTCAAGGGAGGGGTTTTCTACCTGGGTGTTTTGATCAAGGTTTAAATAAGTTTTTAACAGTGTCTGGATATGGTGGGTAAAGACATGAATAAACCGGGTTTGGCTGGGCGTGTATACACTATTCATGACAATTCCTTGTGAATGATTGCCTGCAAAAATAAGTGTAGACGCGAATAACGGAGTTGCAAGTTTTAGAGCAGATTATTTAATTGAACACAAACGCTTGGCTGGATGGTCATCCGGTTCATTGTCCTCAATCGGGCGTTTTCTGCCTGGATACAGGTCTTCAAGCAACGCGTTGCTGTCGGGATAACCTGTAACGATTGTAGTTAAATGTGTACCGAAATAATTGAGTGCCTTGAATAGCTCCTGAGCCAGTTGAACACCCTGTTCAGCAGCCGGGGAAAACATGCGCGGGGTATGATTCGCCGTCGATTGATTGATTAGTTGCCTTGCAAAATCCCTGAAATGTGCTTTCAATTCATCTGGATTTTTTTGTGCAAATGAGGCTAGTACATTCGATGTCATTTTGGCGAATGAACGCCTCATTAGTCGGCTGGCACGATGTGACAGGGATGAAGGGCTATGCTTCATTGCAGTGGATGAGATATTGTCCAGTATTTGTTTGAGAACAAATTGACGAATCATCATTAATGCCACAGTCTCTCTGGCCAGGAGACTGTCTAAATTATGAGGTGGCTCAAAAACAAAAGATTGCCTGATGATATCGGCTATGGATTGAACAGGCATCATTCCGGCAATACCGAGCATTGTATCAAGTATACGATGCTGAGCCTTGTCATTTTCAAGAAGTATTCCCATTCTTAACAATCGGTCATCCTTGTTTCCGCAAAGCAGGATTATTTTGTAATGTTCCGGAAGTGGCCTGATCAACTCAATTAATTGTAAAAAACTGTCCTGATTTCCCCATATAAGGGCGTGCCAGAATAACGTTCTGTAATGTAAATTTCCAGCGTGATTATTGAGCAATAGCTGACAGGTTTCCTGTGGCTCATCTTTGGGATGGAGTAATTTCAACAGCTGTGAGAGGCATTCAGGTGCTTCCTTGATCGCTATTTGAAGTAGCGTCTCATCACTATCATTTCTATGGTTAAATATCTCGAGAATATTATTTCTGGTAAAACGTTTCAGCAGAACGTGCAGTCTGTCAAATTGTTCGCTGGCTTCTATCAGTTGCATGGGCAATATTTTACTTTTGCAGGCAGCTTTGAGTATTACCGCATTTTGTGCGGGTGAAAAGGACTCCATTATTGACAACTGTTCATTTAATATCACTTCCCATACGTCGGTCCCATGTTCAGTAAACTGGTATGCAGCAAGGTTTACTGCGTTGAAACTGCTGATAATATTAGATTGCGAAAGCATACGGTATGCGAAATGTTTTTCCGGGTTACAGTGATGTATTTGTTTGATGATATTGATCATGTGCAATACTGCGGTGTGGTTTTTGCTGATGATTCCGGTCATCAATGCGTTATTCCCTTCGGGTGTTGTGTTAGCCAGTATTTCGGCTTGTATATCAAGGGGTAAATGTTCAACTCCACGCAGAATAGTGTGAACCAATACATTGTTAACATTAAGCATGTTGTACAATGTACCGGATAACAAGGTAACCAGCGATAATATTTCTTCTGGAGATAAACAGTCGATTATCCGCGGGAACAAAAGTACTATTTTGGGTGCGCGAAGAATTAAATCTGAGCTTATTAATGTATCC
>CAZDYY010000163.1:0-4955 GCA_964509745.1 uncultured Legionella sp.
TTTTAGAACATCGCCTTCCTGAACGCGGTATTGTTTGCCGTCTGTTTTAATTACTGCATACATAAATTATTCTCCAACGTGCCTGGCGTGTTAATAAACGCAAGGCTGGCTCGCCTGACTGGTTCAACAAAGTGACATATTCTATTAAAGTTCTGTTACGACTTCAAGTTGATTTTAAAATATTGTATACTACGTCACCTTAACAAGGTCTTTTTGTTCTGTAATAGTTCAATTTGTTTATTTATGTGTTTAGCCTGGTCGCAGGGCTAATGAATTTATTTTTTCGGAGACTATTTAATGTCATCAATTATGTTGGAAGCTGAAACAAGACAGGACATGGGGAAAGGTGCGAGCCGCCGCCTGCGTCGTCTTGAAGGTAAAGTACCTGCTGTACTGTACGGTGGTGGTAAAAAACCTCTGTCGATTCACTTGTTGCACAACAAGGTAGTCAAGGCTCTGGAAATTGAAAGCATTTATTCCAGTGTTTTTGATTTGTCTGTTGATGGTAAAACCGAGCATGTGATTCTTAAGGATTTGCAACGTCATCCTTACAAGCCTGTCATCATGCACATGGACTTGCAACGTGTCTCTGCAAAAGATGTACTGGTGAAAATGATTCCATTGCATTTTATTAATCAGGACAAGGCACCCGGTGTTGTTGAAGGGGGTGTTGTTAACCATAGTATGTCTCAGGTTGAAGTGCGTTGCCAGGCTAAATACCTGCCTGAATTCATTGAGGTGGATGTTGCCGGCATGAAAATGGATGACGTACTGCATTTGTCTGACCTGAAATTACCCAAAAATGTCAAGTTGTCAGTAGACCCAACTACAGGCGATCATGATCATCCGGTTGTCAGTATTCATATGAGCAAGGCGGACATTAGCGAGCTGGAAACTGAAGAAGCCGCTGAAGAAGTGATTGAAGGTGCGGAAGAAGCAGCAGCTGAATCTGCTGAAAAAGCGCCTGAGTAAGGTGTTCCGGCATGCAGCGGTTAAACCGCTGCATGCCGTTTTTTTTGCTCTGGTTAAAGAGTATTTTTTTCTATGTCCATCAAATTAATTGTCGGTTTACGCAATCCAGGGGCTGCATATCAATACACCCGGCACAATGCAGGCGGGTGGTTTGTCGAGGCACTGGCGAAACAGGACAATGCTGCGTTCAGGTCTGATAAAAAAATGCAGGCTGAGCTGGCTGATCTGGATATGCAACATCACTCCTGCAAGGCAGTTTTGCCCTTGTCGTTTATGAACCATAGTGGTTTTCCGGTACGTGCAGTGTCTCAATTTTATCGTTTTGAGCCGCATGAAATCCTGGTGGTGCACGATGAACTGGATTTGCCCGTTGGGCGCATCAAACTGAAAACAGGCGGTGGTCACGGAGGCCACAACGGATTGCGCGATATTATTACACAACTGGGCAGCACAGACTTTCATCGT
Organism: uncultured Legionella sp.; assembly: GCA_964509745.1. Lineage (GTDB taxonomy): Bacteria > Pseudomonadota > Gammaproteobacteria > Legionellales > Legionellaceae > DDPF01. Next base: position 1,438 of record CAZDYY010000163.1, read on the forward strand.
TTGCGCATTGGTATAGGCCATCCCGGTCATCGCGAGCTGGTCCTTGATTATGTGCTGGGCAAACCGTCCCAGGTTGATAGAGAGTTGATTTTCAATGCAATTGATCGTGTTGTGCCTGCGATACCGAAAGTGGTTGAGGGCAACATGGCGATTGCGATGGGTTTGATTAATGTTTAATAACGAGGTTAGCAATGGGATTTAAATGTGGAATAGTGGGATTACCAAACGTTGGTAAATCAACCTTGTTCAATGCCTTGACGAAAGCCGGGATTGAAGCGTCCAATTACCCTTTTTGCACTATCGAGCCTAATGTGGGGGTGGTTACTGTACCTGATTCACGGCTTGAAGCCTTGAGTAAAATCGTAAACCCTAAGCGGGTAGTGCCCGCTGTAATGCAATTTGTTGATATTGCGGGACTTGTGAAAGGTGCCTCCAGCGGTGAGGGTTTGGGAAACCAGTTTCTGGCCAACATTCGTGAAACCGATGCAATTGCACATGTTGTGCGCTGTTTTGATCATGCAGGAATTGTACACGTCGAAGGGCGGGTTGATCCATTAAGCGATATTGAAATCATCAATACCGAACTGGCGCTGGCGGATATGGACACTGTTGAGCGAGCGTTAAACAAGGCAGGCAAACTCAGCAAAAGCGGTAACAAGGACGCCATGTTTGAACGGCAGACACTGGAAAAAATCAAGGCCCATCTTGATCTGGGCTATCCGGTACGGACACTTGAGTTGTCCCCCGAGGAGACACTCGTCAGCCAGCGGATGTTTCTGCTGACCGCAAAGCCGGTATTGTATGTTGCGAATGTGGCTGATGATGGTTATGAAAACAATCCCCTGCTGGATAAAGTCAGTGCCATGGCAGCGCAGGAAAAAGCGCGCGTTGTCGCTTTGTGTGCTTCAACAGAGTCTGAGCTGGTTGAGCTGGATGATGCAGACCGGCAGGAATTTATGGATGACCTGGGTTTGACAGAACCTGGATTGAATCGCGTCATTCGTGCGGGATATGAATTACTGGGCTTGCAAACTTACTTTACAGCAGGTGTAAAGGAAGTGCGTGCCTGGACGATAAAAAGAGGCGATACAGCACCACAGGCAGCAGGGGTTATTCATACTGATTTTGAAAAGGGGTTTATCCGCGCTGAAGTCATAGCCTATGATGCATTTGTTGAGTGTGGCGGTGAGCAAAAGGCGAAAACGGCTGGAAAAATGCGTCTGGAAGGCAAAACATACGTGGTTAATGATGGAGATGTGATGCATTTCCTGTTTAATGTTTAACGGGTCTGATTGAACAGATCTGTTTAAAGTAATTCGAGTCCCTCGCGAGCTTTTCACCCGGATCTTCCAGCTTGATGGCATGCTGGAAGATTTCAAATTGCATATTAATTTGACAGGATGATGTTTTATTGCATATAATCTTGTCACTTGTGTTCGCAATGGTATCAAGAATATGGTTTTATCATCTATAAGACGTTATTTAAAACAACAGATATATTTTAATTTTAATAACGACTGGACTCGATTTCTGCATGTCCCCCTGTTTTTCATGGATATACTGAAAACCATCACTGATACATTTAAACCCTGGAAAAGCATTCAACATCGAAAAAGAGATGCTGATCTTTATGATAACGGGTTGAAAAAAATAAAAGCAGGTTTTGTGGATTTTTTGATTGTCCTTTTTAGTACGGCCATTGCGTGCATTTTGCCCGTTTTCATTACATCCCCGTTCATAGCAATTCCATTAGCCTTGATGGCTTTGGCTGCCGGCGTGTACTTAAGTGTACAATGTATCCTTGCTGAACAAGAAAAAAATTGGGGAATTTTTGGCAGGGTAGCGGGCGTGGTATATGGGATCGGCCAGGTCATCACCTCGTTTCGTATTCCTTTGCGTGATTACCTCTCCAGAGGAGAGCCACTTAAACCGTATGTATTCCAGGATCGAAAAAGTGTTGTTGAACTCATAAAACAGGCTGATGAAATTATCAAGGCCAGGACTGATAATTTTTCAAAAGAAATCAAGCCGGTATTGAAAGTACTTAGCCGAAAAGGCGTTACTTCCAATGCAGATTCCTATATTGGAAAAAATCCATATTCAGGCGGGCTCACCCTGGTTGATTTACAATTTAAAATCGTTCGCATGAAGCAAACGGATAAAGACAAGTGTATTGAAGATATACAAAATGCCCTGGTTGATTTTAGACCAGATCCCCGTTAAGAATTCAGAATGAAAGGAGATCGCGGCCTGGTTTAACTCTTTCCTTATACTTTGACGATGTTAACTGGTCTTGTTGAACAGTTCTCTAAGCGATTCGAGTCCCTCGCGAGCTTTTTCACTCAGTTTCGGCGAGACCGCCGCAGGTTCCGGCAACACTCTGCCATGTTCCATATTCACCGTAATCCTGATGGACGCCAGTTGATGAATTCCAGCTTCCTTGCGTAACTTGTCACGCAGTTCCGGCAAGGCGTAGCGTAACTGGGATGCCCATGCCGGATCGGTAGTCACCAGCAACAGACAGCTGTTGGTAAAGCTGCCGACATAACAATGTTCACGGATTTCCTCTGGCAGATATTTCCTGACCTTTTCATCCAGTTCTTCCAGCTTGATGGCATGCTGGCAGATCCCGGCCAAACGGGTATTAAGACAGCGCGTGATGTGACGCATGTGTTTCCTGGTTAACTATTGGTTTCTTATCTGACTTGCCATATTATATCACTACCTCGTGTCCCGCACGATGTGCTTGACCCTAACATACTTGCTCAGGAATCTTCATGACCGATACCAACGCCCAGCCTGCACCAAAGTCAGAAAACAATGTGATTTACCAGGCTCATCTGCATTTGATTATTTTTCTCTGGCCAATCGCTTTGCTGTGCGTAACCGCGTATCTGGCCCTTGTATTTCCGCAATTGCGTACTCCATCGTATGTCATGGGGCTTTGTGCATTGCTGTGGATTGCAATTACCGGATTAACCTGGCTTTCTTCCAGTTTGCTGATAAAAAAGAAACAGGTCATTTTGTGTACGGGTATTTTGATGCGTCAAACGGTTGATATCCCGATGAATAAAATTGAATGCATTGATATTCGCCAGTCGATTATCGGCAGTTTAATGAATTATGGTTCGCTTGTGATTACCGGATCGGGCGGTTCCCGTCAGGTGGTGGATTATTTAAATAATCCGTTGACGTGCAGACGGTATATTGAACAAATGATGCATGATTGACAAGCGTTAATACTGGCTTGTGACCCGCAGAATTTCAGCCAGGGATGTATCGCCAGCCAGTACCCGTCTGAATCCGTCATCACGAATGCCGGGTGTGGTTTGTCTCAGGTATGTTTCCATGGTTTGCAGGTTTTCGTTGCGGTGAATCATGCCCCGCAAGGTTTCATCAATGGTGATTAATTCATAGATTCCGGTTCTGCCTCGATAGCCCAGATGGTTGCACTGTTCACAGCCGCGGGGCTCACATACACTGGATAAATCGGTATGGGGTTCAATGCTCATCAGCTC
>CAZDYY010000164.1:0-4902 GCA_964509745.1 uncultured Legionella sp.
AGGTTGATAACCAGCCCCGCCAACAGCGCCACATCAAGCTTCCAGAGAATATCAAAACCGCACCAGTATAACATCAGGTTACAGGCATAAAATGCTGCGTGAGAAAAAAACAAACCGCATGACAACCTGAAAGGACGCTCCCGCTCTGGCTGAAGTTCGCGCATGGCCAGCAAGCAAACCGGGCCGATGCCATAGGACAGGATACTGCAGGAAGACAAAAAAGCCACCATTTTTTGCCAGCCCGGGAAAGGTAAAAACGACAGGGCTCCCACAAGAAAATTGGCATACAGGGTTATATGGGGAATCCTGTATTTATTCAGTTTTGTAAACACATCCGGCAGATGATGGTTCAACGCCATACCATAAACAATGCGCGAGGTTGCTGCCGTGTATACCAGTGTCGTGCCAAACGGAGACAACATGGCATCTCCCATCAACAAAATCGCCACCCAGGACAATCCGACCAGCATTAACAACCCAACCAGGGGACCACTATCGCCTGGAAACGACAGCTCTTTCCAGCCGTGAACCAGATACTGACCAGGGACTGCGATTAAAAAACTCAACTGCAACATAAAATACAGAACAAAACCGATCAGCACCGCTCCGAGAATGGCTATCGGAATATTACGCTGGGGGTTAACCACCTCGCCTGCCAACATCAGGCCATTTTGAAAACCGGTAAAGGCAAACGCCACCCCGCCCACAGATAACGCAGAAAATATCTGCGCCCAATCTGCTTTGTCGGTTAAATGAATATGGATATTGTTCATGGCTGGCGAGATAGATATCAATGACACAATTGCAAGACTTGGGATCAGGAATTTAATAATACTCGCATACCGGTTGCACTGGGCTAACAGTTTGATGCCGAATGAATTCAGCAACACCACAAACAACATAATCGAAATCGCCGCAACATATCCCGGGCCTGACAACTCAAACGCCGTGGTATCCGGAGCGACCAGCACAGGAAACAAACGGCCTGAATACTGCAAAATAGCCTGTATTTCAATTGGCGTCATGACTACATAAGACAACCACGATGTCCAGGCAAACAAAAATCCAACATCCCGCCCATGGGTAAAACTCGGGTAATTGGTCATTCCGCCGGAAATGGGAAACATCGCACCCAGCTCACACAGCGGCAAGGCAATAAACAGCATGAATACAGCAGCAATGATCCAGCTGATGAGGGCATTGCTGCCTGCGATTTGCGCACTGATAAAAGGACTGAATAACCAGCCGGATCCAATCATGCCGCCAGCCGCGGCAATCAGTACGTTCGTTCTGGAGATATCACGTTTAAGCATGGATAAAGCTCCCTTGCTGCATCAAATAGCCCGTGGCCAGTCCTGCAATCAGGCCGAACAAATGGCCTTGCCAGGACACACCTTTTTCACCAGGAAATACGCCATACAAGATACCGAAAAAATAATAGACACTGATTGCACCCAGAATGATGGCGGTCACTGTTCCCTGCTGATATACATTACAAATCAACAACCCCCAGTACCCGGTGATCACCGCACTTGCACCAATGTGCAATCCGGGTTTTGCCAGCAGCCAAATCAACAGGCCGCTCAATACAGTGATGATAAATGTCACGACCAGATAATAATTCAACCCGTTAATCAACAAAAAATTACTGAGCACAACCAGGGGGATGGTATTAAAAAAAAGATGATTGAAATTGGCATGTAAAAACGGTGCCAGCAAAATCCCTGGCAAACCATACAATCGTCTGGGGATAATGCCCAGATATAACAATCGTTTGTCGATCAGCGTAATAAAAAAAACACCCCAGACCACAAGAACAATGATGCCCAGGACAGGCAGGTTCGTATTGGTCTGGCTGATAATCAAATTCAAACTGGCATTTAATTCCTCAAGCATGGTGTTATCCCTCTCACTTCACAGGCCAGACTCCCCCGGGCCAGACGCACATCTATCACATCCCCCGGCCTGACCTGCTCGCTCTCCAGCAACACCGTATTCCGGCAAGTTGCAATCGCATTCCCTCTGTCCAGTGTAGCCAAAGGACTGACTGCATGCAACGTTGCCAGTTGCTGCATGAAGTGCTGCCTCAGAAGGGCGATTTTCATCTCCATGAGCTTGTGCAGACTCACTTCCAGCGTGCTCACGCGCATCAACGCCTGCTGCACCAGCCGTCCTGGATGATTGCCCTGTAAACGCATCACCGTCATTTGCAATTGATGTTGCTGTTTCGCCAATAACTGCCCCATGGCTCGATGCAAATGACGCTCCAGATAATCCAGTGTTTGAATCAAATCCATCTTGTTCGGCACCACCGACTCCGCCGCAGCCGTGGGCGTTGCCGCACGCAAATCTGCTACAAAATCAGCAATGGTAAAATCCGTTTCATGCCCGACTCCGGAAACCACCGGAATTGCACTGTTAAAAATAGCATGGGCCAGTTGCTCATCATTGAAAGCCCACAAATCTTCAATGCTGCCTCCACCACGGGCCAGGATCAGCACGTCACAACGCTTCTCATGGTTCGCACGGACTAGCGCCTGAATCAATTGCGGTGCTGCCTGTTTTCCCTGAACATCACTCGCATAAACAAGTACAGGAACGAGTGGAAAACGTCGCTCCAGTGTCGTCAGGATGTCATGCATTGCTGCACCCGTGGCTGACGTAATCACGCCGATGCATTGGGGAATTCGCGGCAAAGGTTTTTTCCGCGCAGCATCAAACAGGCCAAGGGCTGCCAGTTTTACTTTCAACAACTCAAACTGCCGGTATAAATCGCCCTGACCGGCCTCATCCAGCTGCTCAACAATCAGCTGATAATCGCCCCGCGCTTCATACAAACTCAATTTGCCCCGGGCAATCACCTGCTGCCCGTTATCCAGTCCCCGGGCAACACCGGTATGCCGGTTGCGAAAATACACACACTTGACCTGGGCCGTTGCATCTTTCAGGGTAAAATAAAAATGACCTGATGCAGGCTTGCTAAAATTGGATATCTCACCTGCAACACACACTTCACCTACTTCATATTCAAGGTAGCTGCGTACCTGGCGATTCAGTTGTGTAACGGTGAGAATTTGTGGTTGGGTTGTCATGTTGTTTTTTGTAACTCCTGACGAGCCGCCATCAAATCATCAGCAGTATTAATATCTTGTAGTGGCCGCACACATGCCTCGTTTACCCTGATTTTATAACCAGCCCATAACACCCTTAATTGCTCCAGGGCCTCGATGGTTTCCAGTTCGCACACAGGCCAGGTGACTACATCCTGCAAAAAAGCAGCACGGTAGGCATACAAGCCAATATGACGAAACACGTTTTGTCGACTCAGAGGTTTGTCCCGATTGGCAGGAATTGCACTTCTGGAAAAATACATTGCATCATTATTGCAATCCCGCACGACCTTCACCACATTGGGATTGGCACACATCGCATCATCCTCAACAGGCCAGCACAAGGTCGCCATTGGCGCGTCAATATTTACAAGACTTTCAGCGACCTGGGCAATTAACGCGGGCGATATCAGGGGTTCATCACCCTGCACATTGACAATAATATCCTGAGATGCAAAGCCCAGTTTTTCCACCGCTTCTGCAATTCTGTCCGTACCGGTTTGATGTGTGACAGCCGTCATCACTACCTGTGCACCAAAGCCTGTCGCCAAATCAGAAATTTCCAGATTATCGGTCGCAATGGTGATTGATTTGGGGCGGGCTTTCAATGCCTGACGATAAACTCGTTCAATAACTGTTTGACCCTGTAAATCCATTAACAATTTACCCGGCAGGCGTGTTGATTGATAGCGTGCTGGAATGATCACATGAAAATCACAACTCATCTTTTTCCTCAAGTGTTAAAACCCGGGCTTCTTTTTCCAGCATAACCGGAATGCCATCGCGAATCGGATAGGCGAGCCTGTCGAAACGACAGATTAACTCATGGTGTTTTAGCAACAGTTTGCCTTTACATAACGGACAAACCAAAATATCGAGCAACTTTTTATCCATGGGTTTCTCCTTGATTTTAAACCCGGTTAGCAAAATAAATATCCAGGGCTTCTGAATGCGAATTGTCAACAGACCCTAAAACCATATCATATTCTGGCACAGATTAGGCGGATCAACCCGCCTTCTTTGAAAACTGTAACTCTCGCACATATACCGGCAACGCCTCTGCAGCGCTTGCAGCCTGTATCTGTCCACGCCTCACCAAACGTATCATCGCAGCCGCTTCGGGATAGACAGTACGCTGTTTTATGATTTGTTGTTGTATAGATACCGGGAGTTGTGCTGCATAGGTATCCAGACCAACACCCGCAACAATCAATGGCGTTTCATCTGCAAAAACATCTTCAGCTGCACTAACCCGTTCAACAGGCGAAACATCATCACGTGCAAAACACCCCCAGTACACTTGATGCATCCGCGCATCCAGCAGCGTCAATATCTGTGTATCACCCATCATTTCAGGCTCAGTGTGATAAACCTCATCGGCAATAGCCGCCAAACTGCTTACCGGATACACCGGCAAGTCATGTGCATACGCCAGAGCTTTTGCAATACTGCAGGAAATACGTAATCCGGTAAAACTGCCAGGTCCGCGTCCAAAAACAATACCATCCAGTTGATTTAACTGCATGCCTGCTGTCACCAGCAAACCGTCTACCATGGGTAACAATAGTTGGGCATGTTGACGCAAGCTGCCCTGTTCGTCTGTATAAATCTCATCGCCGATGGCCAGAGCCACGGTTGCGCGCTCGGTCGAGGTATCAATTGCCAATAGTTTCATTTGGTTATACGCAAGTTTTCATCATGATTCATTCTACCACGAATTACTTGAACCTGGCCCAACATTAACATTCAAGGGTTGATTCTGGACCAATTTTTATATAAAATGGTGATAATT
>CAZDYY010000165.1:0-4880 GCA_964509745.1 uncultured Legionella sp.
GTGCGTGCCAGGGCAAAAATTACCGTGAACATGTTGATTGGTATACCCACCAACATGTTCACGGTAATTTTTGCCCTGGCACGCACCATAGGCTGGATGTCACACTGGATGGAAATGTCGGCTTCAAATTCCAAGATTGGTCGCCCGCGTCAGCTGTATACCGGTGAGAAACAGCGGGATGTTGTTTAATTAAAACGTTGTCTCGCGATGTATCCGCGGGGCAACGGGGCAAAAAAGACGTTTACATGGATCGTATTTTCGATGTCGTTATCATTGGCGGAGGAATCAACGGTTGTGGCTGTGCAGCCGATGCAGCCTTGCGTGGATTATCCGTCCTGCTTGTAGAACAGGATGACATCGCCTCCAAAACGTCCTCCAGCAGCAGTAAACTGATTCACGGCGGATTGCGGTATCTGGAACATCTGGATTTCAAACTGGTGAAGAAAGCCCTGAATGAACGCCAGATGCTGTTAAAACTCGCACCACATCTTGTTCATCCATTACCGATAGTGCTCCCGTATGAAAAGAACATGCGCCCGGCCTGGATGTTACGTGCAGGTTTGTTCATTTATGATCACCTGAGTCGAATCAATAAACTGCCTGGCAGCACATGGATACGTCGGGACACGCAACCGAACCTGTTTTCCCCGCTGGACAGTCATTTAAACCAGGGCTTTCTGTTCTATGACTGCGGAACCGATGATGCCCGCCTCACAATGGCCAACGCCCTGCAAGCCAAAACTCATGGTGCCACTGTCATGACGCAAACAACGTTAATCAGTGCTGAAACAATTGAAACCCGGGAAGGTATACAGAGAGAGTGGCTACTCACCCTCCAGGAAAAATCATCCCGCCCCTTCCAGGTCCATGCAAAAACCGTCATTAATGCGGCAGGCCCATGGGTTGAAACGGTAAACCAACGGTTGAACATCCCGCTACAACATACAATGACCCTTGTTAAAGGCAGTCATGTTGTGGTGCACAAACTCTATGAAGGCAACCATGCCTATTTATTGCAGCACGATGACAAGCGTGTCGTTTTTGTCATTCCCTACCATGATCATACAATGATTGGCACAACGGACGTTCCCTTCATCAGCAATCTGGACGACATCAGCATTGAAAGCGGCGAAATTGATTATCTGTTTGCCCTGGTATCGCGATATTTTAACAAGCACCTGCAGCAAAGCGATATCATTAACACCTGGAGCGGTGTACGCCCCCTGCTATCAGACAATGGCAAAAATCCTTCATCCTTAAGCCGTGATTATTCATTTCATTTTTCCACCCATCCGGCACCGTGTATTACGTTGTACGGGGGGAAAATAACCACATACCGGCAGCTGTCCCGTGAGTCCATTAATCTGTTACGCGCTGTGTTTCCGGAGATACCTGAATCCTCCACACAAACAAGTCCCCTGCCTGGAGCGATGTATGGATCCATGCGATTCAATGAATACCAGCAGTATGCCCGTGACAAATACCATTGGCTGGATGATAAAATACTCGAACGCTATCTTGAAAGTTATGGTACCCGTACAGAGCAGGTATTAAACGGATGCCAGAACATGTCAGATCTCGGGATTTCCTTCAGTGACAGCCTGTATGAAGCTGAAGTCAAATACCTGCTGCAGGAAGAATGGGCCAAAACCTGTGAAGACATTCTCTGGCGACGCACCAAACTGGGTCTGGCAATGGATGCTGATAATCAACGTGCGCTCCTGAATTATCTTCAGTCATGCAGCAAGGTTAAGCCCTGTTTGGTGTGACAGGATAAGATTTTGGGCTTAATTTCAAGTCCATACCCAAAAATCAAGATCAACCATCTCATTACCATTTACTGATATCAATTGGCGATGCAATGCTCCCGCACAAAATGAATGCTTGCTTCAAAAAATCCCTGTGCATTCCATAAATCATTGTGACTTTGTTTATCAAATTCAAGCATTTTTTTGGGTGCATTTGCTTGATTGAAAATAGCTAATCCTTCAGTAAAGGGCACTATTGTGTCACGTTTGCCATGTAAAACGAGTAATGGTGCATGAATTTGTTTCATTCGTTCCAGTGAATTATATTGATCCCATGGACTAATGATGTTCCAGGGGTAATGAAAATGGGCCAGATTCACTAATGAAGTAAAAGGTGATTGCAAGATCACACAAGCAACTGGATTTTCAGTCGCAAGTTTTGTTGCAACACCTGTACCCAATGATTCCCCATATAATATGATTTGTTTGGGTTTTATTCCCTTTTGATATAAAAAGTGTAACGCTGTCCGGCCATCTTCATATAATCCTTGTTCTGATGGTGATCCCTTGTTGCCACCATATCCTCGATACTCTAATAAAAACACACCAAATCCTGCATTGATGAATTGCCGCGCTAATGGCATACGATAACCAATATGACCTGCATTACCATGTAGAAAAAGCAATGTTGGTTGATTGGGTGCAGCTGGTTTATACCAGGACATTAATTCAATATTATCTTTCGTTTTCAATGATACTACAGCCATATCTGTTGCATGATAATCTTTCAAAATCGGTGTTTGTTGATCCGGGAAATAAATCAGACGTCGCTGAAATACATATAACAGGAGCAGGAAAATCATTAAACCAAGACAAAAACCAATCGAAAAAGTTTTTAACATGAGTGATCTCCATAATTCAGCTTTAACCGCGTCTGATTTGAGTTTTCAGCTATTTCATTTTTGAAGGAAGCTGACTGTCTTGCCAGCAACCATAAACTGGTCTATCCCTTGATGATGAATCGTCGGTTGAGTTTGATGGAAATTGGTCTGCCATGACATCGGCATGATGTTCGGATGTCCATTATCAATGGATGATTTTTGAGTTTCGGTTTTGCCTGACTGGATCATGATTTTCCTCATTTAACATCCTGTTATCGAGCATTACCATTTCCGGCATTGAAAAAACTGGCTGGACGCGGTTTTCCACCTAACCATGAGTATAGGTACACATTGTATTATGTGCCAGGTTTTAAATATATTCAGGTGTGCGCTCCTGAATTATCTTCAGTCATGCAGCACGGGTTAACTCCTTATTCTGAAGGTGTTTCCCGGAGATTGAAGCCCGTCTATCAAGATCTCAAATGGATCAGAAATACACTTGTCAAATTCCTCTGCACTCATCTTTAATACTATTTCAATATCCTTATATAAAGTATTGACCAGCACGCCAAAAGCATCAATATTCTGCAATATCTTTTCCATGCGCACTTTAGCATCCTCAAACTGACTCAGCACCACCACCAGATTGACCTCCGTGAAGTCGCAGACGAGCAAAGTCTGGTTAAGGATTATATTCAATTTAGCGCGGTTAGGTCGATCATTGACAAGTATGGCAACCAAATCCACCCCTCTGTCAACATGCGCTTTATTGTCGAGATGCCGCTCCAGCAAAGTTCTCCAATATCCATCTCCGGATGGATTTTCTGGATGGATCACTGGCGCTTTAAAACACGATATAAAACGATTTAAACCTGCTGTAAAAAAATTGCATGTCCACTGGCTTGCACAAGCATTTTTCTTGCTAGTCTTCACTAAAACTGCTTTATCATCTAATTGTGTCACTTGAAACACCTGTACTATTCAACAGGTCATGACTATATCATAAAAAGATCTTTATGTAAAATAAATAACCAGAAAAATATTCGACACGGCACTTTTAATTTTCCGCTCCCTAACGGTCACGGCTCGGATTTTCTGCAATCGCCGTGTTCAGACAGCCTTCAATCATTGAGTAAATAGTGATTACTGTGTACAATGAGTAACACTAAAATCAACCCGGAGGCCTGCGTGCCCATAGATGAGATTATTTCAACGCTTCCTGCCCTGCTCTGTCCATCCGTACTAATGGACAAAAAGGGATTAACCCTGGCCTGGAAAATGTCTGAAGACATGAGTCGCATCATCAGCATGTCGCTGGCAGTCACCGTAATGAGCATTGATTATGCAGGGCATAGCATCACTGTCTCTCCGCAAAACATTGTCCGCTTTTTAAAGAAATTTGGGGCAAATGAACAGGACGTGCAACAGGGTATTGAACGATTGGATTTATGGAACAGTCCCGGAATGGAGGCTGGTCCTGGATTAAAACGAAAGCCCTCCTGCCACTGGAATGATGAGGAAAGTATTCATATCACCGAACAGGACTCCGCCGTGCGCAAGACAATCAGAACCGACAATGGTGAGTCTGCTACTGCAATCACTGCAATTACCATAAAACTGGGGCAGTTTGCCTTTCATCCGGGCAGACAAATCAAATCAGCCGGTTCCACTGGTTATTCAAGACCATCCGCCACCAAGTGCCTGAAATAAAGCCACTGTATCAGACAAGCGGTTCACCTGCGCCTGAATCAGGTTCAGTTTTGCCTGCTGATAGAATTGTTGACTGGTCAGGACATCCAGAGTACTGATATCCCCGGTTGCAACAAACCAACAAAAGAGGCCAACAGAAGAGCAACCGGTTTCTGCTGTTCAGGAAGACCTGCATACCTGGACTGAAGTGCTGCCTTGATTTTCATGAAAACATTCCCTGTTAGTAACTAGTCACACGTAATCTCTGCTGCTGATATTGCTTTTACTCAGGGGATGTTGTCAAGCTGAAACTTGTACTACAATCGATCTTATTTATCACACCATTATAGCAACCATGAAAACCAGACTGTTGATCATCACACTTGTTATTGTTAGCCTGCTGTCGGGTGGTTACCTGTGGTACATCAACCAGGATAATCTGCAACTCAAAACCATCGCATTTAATCAGTTACCCGGCTGGAAAGAAGCAGATACCAGAAAATCACTGGCTGCATTTAACATCTCCTGCAAAAACTTTTTAAGACAAAATCCTGATGCAAAT
>CAZDYY010000166.1:0-4852 GCA_964509745.1 uncultured Legionella sp.
AGAATCAATAAATTGTCTGATTTTATCAACTTGCTCATCCCAATAGGCGAACGTTACGCCCAAATCATCCTGGTGAGTGAAGATTTCCGCCGGGTCAAGCCGGGAAGGATCAGGTGCACGGGCATAGTCTCGAACACACGTCTTTTGTGCTTCATCAAGCGTAAAAAAAGAAATGTGCTGGTAGATTCCTGACATAAATTAAACCTGTAAACAATGGCTTCGATCATACAGTTGAATTATTGTTCATTCAAGTTTAAACGTAACTACCCACGTCATCCCGAGCGCAGCGAGGGATCTCCCGATGATGGCACAGTACCAAATCCCTCACTGCGCTCGGGATGACGTATGGGATGAGCAGTTACCATTCCGGATTTAAACTCAACTTCATGATTTTGCCTAATAGTTTCAAATCGGCAGCAGTCACACCGCATTTTGCAAAAAAATCTTCCCACTCCTGTATAATGGCCTGCATTGTGTGAATTCGCTGTATGGCCTGTTCGTTTGTCAGACCAAACGCGCTGCTTGCGGTTAACAGGTTATCAATAGTACTTTACCTGCCATATCGACCTACTCCAAGAGCCTGTTCTCCCTGTGAACCCAAACTGGGCAAAACGTCAAAAGCCGGTGCCAATCGCCACTCTCCGGTTGATACATCAAATAACATGGCGTGGTTGCGCGCATGGTCATCTGTATTTTTGAGCAATACATTGGCCACCATCCTCGAATATAACTCATGACAATCCCCGGTTGAACGGGATGAATGCGCGCGCAGATGCCTGGCCAGTGCGATATAGCTCACTGGATCATGATGCGCGTCCCTAATCAACCTGACCCTGTCGGTATTAAACAAGCTGTGGGCAGAGATAAAATGAATAGGGTGTCCAATAACTTTATCGAACCGCCTGATCATATACGCGCTTTACCCCTGTCCAAGTGGCATCAGTTTTGTTTCCGGCACATTAATGCCTGCTTTGGATAACAATTGCATGCATGCGTATTCAATTTTGGGAATATCAATCAAATCATCAGGCCGGCTGAATTTAACAAGCCAGGCACCGTCTTTATCACAGACTGTCACTTTGGGTCGCGCCCCACCCATTGACGACCCGGGTTCCAGTAATAACAGTTCATCGTTTGTCAGCTGGTGCTTCAAGAGGAGGTTTTCGGTTGCATTTGCAAGATGTAACAATCGATCCATCGATGGCAATGCGGGAATTTCTTTCGGTCGTGTTCGCGACAAACTGAATTGAAGACAACCCACCCCCATACCACTGAGACGCAGCAATCGTTCAGTCTCGTTCCTGGGCAAGCTATTGTGATGTTGTAACAAGACACGCTCACCCCAGCTATCTGGACCAGCATCTGAAAATACACCAAACATGTTTTTCAGATTATGTACATGATAACGCTTTGGGGACAAAGGGAGATTTACCGGATCCAGAGGATATGCCCATGGGCTATCAAGCCATTCACTGTCATATTGAAATTCACACATCAGGCTTGATGTTTCTATCTCGCCAACAAGTCTGCGTTCACCTTGTGGTGACAGTGAAAATACATAGGCCTGGTCATACATCAGATCCTCCTTTAGATCCTGATTTAGATCCCGATTTAGATCTTCCTTTACGCTTGAAAGCACGATAACGACGCCCGATTTCATCCTTGTGAGGGGCTGCTATGTCTTGCAATCCATCCATTAAATCAAGCAAATCAAGCACTGCTACATAAGCACCAATCGATGTTTTCGGCTCCCCTTTTTCAATACTAAGGTAGGTCGACTTCGACATCAGGGAACGTTCTGCCATCTCTTCCTGTGTAAAATTCCTTGCATTGCGTGCCTCGCGAATATTCTCGCCCAATATTTTAAGCTGCATCAATGCGCTATCACCAATTCCATTTAAAAACTTTTTCTCTGTCATGGCTGGTATATTAATCAAATATGGCATATATGAATGGTATACCAAACTTTTAAAAAATTCAAGGATAAAGAAACACAATGAATACTGAAGTTGAAACATCTTGCGGTTAGCCGTATCATCAACCCCTTTTAAACCCTGAACTCAAAGGACGAGTGATGTTGCTCACCCCTGCCCTCAAACGAATCGCCTCTTCCCGGTCACTCCGGCTATTTTCTACCCTGCACCATCTTGAAACAGCCTGCAATCCGGTTACCACCATACAAGCGGTTTATGCCAAATGCAGATCCGGTACAACAGACAAGGATGAGCTCATGAGCATCCAGCTCGAGGAACGGGATATCCTTGATTGCTATCACAGGGCAAAACAACACGCGGAAGCACCCGGACGCCTGGCGAAGTTTGATGCGGCTATTCCGGCTCACTGGCCTTTGGAAAAAAAAACAGACCATGCCTGTGAATCAAGAATAAAATACCGGGTACAGTATGCCATGACAGGGCATCCTACCGAGATCTCGTCTGAAAAAAAACGCCAGTATAAAAACGGGATTGTTGTCCATGCATTACAACTTGGGGAATGTAAACTACAGTCCCCGGAAGCAAAGGCGCTGGAGCAGAAAATTGAACGATCCATTCTGGCGAACAAGGGAACATCATGGCTGAACGAGCATAACCTGACACCCGTAAAGGAAATTGATCGCCAGAATAATCTGTACCTTGAGTTAATGCGCAACTGGCACCGGTTTAACCGCGAGAATATCCGGCAGTTTCTTGCCACACATCGCATCACCAACCCAAAAGACATTGCCTGGGTCACACGCAAGCTCACCGAAGCAAACAAGGCATTGTTCCAGAACAACCGAAGCTGGTTCGTAGCAGACATCGACGGGAATTTCATGCGCTCAGCCGAGACGATGAAATACATGACCCCCTCAATGCAGACCGCCATTCTGGATATGTATATCAGTGAAATAGAGCCGCTGCTTGCAGATATTCCGGAACTTCAGGGCCGGCTGGATTACCTGAATCGCTGTAAAACCGCAATCAGGGAAGGCATTTATTTCAATCGTTCCGGTTCTGAAAAGGCACGAAATACTCTCATGCAGAAACTGGAAGATGCCATTGTCCACCATCCTGAACATCAAGAGCCCCTGACCGGAATACGTGATTTGGTGGATATTGTCGGATTCACAGGCCATCTGCGGCAATATCTGCGCGAATCCACCAAAGCCATTGAAGCTACCTTTGATGACCTGTTCGGCATTCTTGTGCAGCACTATGCAGAAATCGACATATTCATGCGCGATCCCTCTATCGGTATACTCCGCAAATACAGTGCACTGTCCCTGTCTGAAAGGGAAACCGCACAACTGTACCTGCGCAAGGAAGGGAAATATTTCAGTACATTGAAAGATCATGCCGATCAGTTCAGCCGTGCAACAAAACGTCACATCGACATCTTTGCCTTTGTGCATGAACATGCTGATCAGTTTGGCTGTATTATTTCTGATACCAAAAATATCAACAGCATGATCGAGGCCATTCATCTGTTCGCACTGGCAGCGCATATCAAATCCCGCCTGTATATTGACGATGTCAAAATATCGCCCGTAGAAATTATTCCATTGTGTGAATCCGCCGATGATTTTGAAAATTTACCCGACATCATCAGAAAAATGCTGCTGGATCCTTACATCAAAGCGGGCATTATTTTACGAAAAAAAATCCGCTATCTTGCGGGTCCAAGTGATATTGGCAACAAGGAAGGTGAATTCAAACATATCGATCTGATCTGGGGCGAGGCCGAAATTAAACGCCTGGTACGCGAGATTCAGGCCGCTCACCCCGAACTGGCAGACGTCTGCGTTGAAGTATTTCACGGGTCAGGCAACTGTTCCGAGCGCCGTATGGGTAAAGCCCACAGAAATCTGGTCACCACGCTTCAGGGCAAGGGTATTTCCGATGCTGCTGAACCCGAGGCATATGCTGCGTTCGTAGCGGATGTTGCGGGGAATGCATCTGAAAATACACGCCGTGCAGAAGAGCTGGCCATCTTTGAGGAACATTATCCAGCTGAAGCGGCGCAATTAAAGCAACTGATTAAAATCAGCGTCAAGGGTTATCACGACTACAATGACCATATCGTCAGTGCAAAATTGATCATGGCACTGGGGGCGCCCGGCATTGGCTCAAAACTAAACGCCTCCTCCCGCAACGCCGCAGCAAAGGTAGAGGCACAATCGACCAGCACGATCGATCCCGTCCTGGCGACGCTGATGGCGATTATTGATGCACGCGCGATTGGCAAGGTCAACCATCGCAAAACCAAACTGTATTTTGAGGAGCGCTTCATCCATCTTGATCCACTGGTGGATCTGCCCGCTAAATATCATGCCCGTTTCCCGCTGTATTACTCGGAACTAACCGTTTTCCGGGAAATATTTCTCAAATCATTGACCGCCATTGCGGTCAGCAATTTCCCCAGAGCCTGGCGTAAGGTTAATCAGGGCAAGATTCCTGATGCCGGACAAATTGCCCAATGGGCCCAGGACTATTTAAATCCCTGCATTCAAAGGGAAGTGCATCATCTGGTGGCGTATACCCACTATCGGGCTGATTATATTCTGCGCATGATTGCTTCCGCCTTCTATCAGTCAGACAGAGAACGCGCACAGGCATATTTTGCAAACATTGAACCATTGTCCATGCTTCCAAATGAACTGGCGCTAGGATTGCTGGAATCAGAAGGCATGAGCAACCAGTTGGCAAGCCTTGGCCGAACCATTCGCCAGGACATGTTGCCGTGTTTTGCATTACTGGAAGAATGCCTTGAACGCTATCTGGCCACTCCAAACCCATCCCCTCTGGTGGTGGAAAATCTTGCGCGAGCGCTGCGACTGCAGGATATCCTGACCACCTGGCCAAAAGAAATTGAT
>CAZDYY010000167.1:0-4830 GCA_964509745.1 uncultured Legionella sp.
GAATATAATCTTCCTGTTGAAACACGGGAAGACGAGTTATTATCCCTGATTGACACCCTGAACGCTGCAACTGATGTTGATGGCATTCTGGTACAGCTACCCCTGCCAGCACATATCAGAAGCCAGTCAATTATTGATCGAATCAGGCCTGACAAGGACGTTGACGGCTTTCATCCAGAAAACTTTGGACTGCTGGCACAGGGAAATCCCCGGCTCAGGCCCTGCACCTCCCTGGGGGTCATGACATTACTTGATCACTATCAATTGTCAGTGAAAGGCAAGCATGCGGTTATAATTGGAGCGTCAAATATCGTTGGCCGACCCATGGCGCTGGAGTTTCTGAACGCGCATGCCACCGTAACGATCTGTCGTCGCCTGACACCTGACCTGGAACCCTATGTGCGAATGGCGGACATACTGGTAGTCGCCACCGGCACACACGATGTCATCAATACTGACTGGCTTCAGCCCACACAAATTCTTGTTGACATCGGCATGCACCGTCGAGAAAACGGTACTGTTCATGGAGACGTTGATTTTCCAAAAGCTGTCAATAAAGTGGCATGGATCACACCAGTACCCGGTGGAGCAGGCCCCATGACCATCTGTATGCTCTTGAAAAATACCTTGTATGCAGCCACTTATTTGTCGAGATAATCCCAGTCAAACTCGCCATCCAGTTCGCCATCAAAAAATTCAAGCTCTTCTTTCAGGCGTTTACGCTCCAGTCTTTTTTCAAGCATTTGCCTGACATGCCTCCTGTGAGACAGCTCTTCCTTATTATCTTCATGCCCCATATCATTGTATGAGTGGCTATCATCATAACTTTTATGCAAGCCCATTATTATCTCCAGAAAATTTCTACTTCAATGGAAGTATAGTTCAAGATTTTCAAATGTGTGTTTCAGATAAAATATAACTGGTATACTGCGGCTTTATCCCCGTATTCAGGTCACTCCACATGCTCAGTTATCAACATGGTTACCATGCCGGCAATTTTGCTGATGTTTTCAAACACGTCATTCTTTCACGCTTGCTACATTACATGACCCAAAAAGATAAACCTTTATTTTATCTGGAAACCCATTCCGGACGAGGAATATATGACCTGCAAAGTTCACAGGCATTAAAAACCGGTGAAGCGCAAAATGGTATTGAATGCCTGTGGAAACTTCGCCAGCAGTTGCCTGGTGTATTTTCATCATATCTAGGTGCTGTGCAACATATCAATCAAAACGACATCCTGCGTCATTACCCTGGTTCACCTGAACTTGCCATTCAGGCACTTCGCAATCAGGACAGGTTGTTTTTCAGTGAATTGCATTCCGCTGAATTTAAATTTCTGAATCAATTGCCCAAACGTGGCAAACGGGTTTTTTACAGCGACAAGGATGGCATGGATAATCTTGCCGCTCTTCTGCCGCCTCCTGAAAGACGGGGGTTAATATTCCTTGATCCCTCCTGGGAGATTAAAACAGAATACCGGCAAATACCCATTGCACTAAAAGCTGCATACCAGCGTTTTTCCACGGGGGTCTATTGCCTTTGGTATCCGCTGGTGGATAACAAATTGCATCAACAATTGATCCGTGGTTTAACCAGTATTGGAGCAAAAAACAATTTGCAGGTGGAATTTTATCTCACCGGGGCTAACAAGTCAGGAATGACCGGCTGTGGTTTATGGATTATTAACCCACCCCATGTTCTTCCTGAGGAACTAAAGCTGATACTGCAAGCCTTGCGCAAGGTATTTAATCCCGGTGTATCCTCATATTTGATGGAAACAATCCACTCTGCTTCATCCGGAACATAGTGCAAGGCAATATCAAAAGTAGCATCATCGTGATTTATTTAGTAAACTGCTTAATCCTTATTCTAAAAAACAGGCTGATGCATTGAAGTTTAAACCAGGAAGATTAATTTACTTGCTTCTGATCTTGTCCAGCCTGATGTATACAGGGACAGCGATATCACGTACCGCACCAAACGTATGGGATGTATTGCGCCAACAATTCACACTAAACCATGAAGTCACCCAGACAGAAGTACAAAACCAGTTACGCTGGCTAATATCACACCCCAGTTACTTGCAAAAGCTTGCCCAGTCCGAGCCATATATTTACCACATCATAACTGAAATAAAAAAACGCCATATTCCTGGCGAAATTGCGTTAATACCAATGATTGAAAGCTCCTATGATCCCTTTGCATATTCAGGCGCAGGTGCTGCTGGTCTATGGCAACTCATGCCCGGTACAGGTACTGATTTGGGCTTGAAACAAGACTGGTGGTTTGATGGCAGACGCAGCATTCGCCCCGCGACAGATGCTGCACTGAATTATCTGGTCTATTTAAACAAGTTTTTTAATGGCGACTGGATTCTTGCATTCGCTGCCTATGATTCGGGCGAAGGAACAATGGCTCGCATCATCAGAAACAGCGGACAAAATAGCCGTAAAATCAACTTTTGGAAACTGCCGGTTCCAAATGAAACAAAAGCCTATATTCCGCGCTTGCTGGCTCTGGCTGAAATTATTCAAAATCCACAACGCTATAAAATAACCTTGCCGGATATACCGCATACACCTTATTTTGAAGAGGTCAATATTGGCAGCCAGATTGATTTAAATCATGCCGCAAAACTTGCCGGTATTTCCTATCACGATCTAATCAAGCTCAATCCTGGATACAATCGCTGGGCTACAGCACCCTATCGTCCCTATAAATTATTAATACCCGCTGATCGCGTCGAAAATTTCAACCGGAATCTGGCCAACTTCCCGGAAGATCAGCGCGTAAGCTGGACCCGGCATCAAGTCAGTGCGGGTGATAATCTGAACCTGATTGCACAACGCTACCACACCACGATCAATTTGATTAAAGAACTAAATCAGCTTAAATCAGATTCAGTCAAGAAGGGACAGTTCGTTCTGATTCCCGGTTCAAAACCTGCGGTTGCCCTTGCAAAACCAAAAGTGCCTGCCCCAATCAAACGTCCGCACTTTACAGCACTCAAACAATATAAAACCATTCATATTGTCCAGAAAAATGAATCATATACCCAACTGGTTAAAAAATACGGGGTGTCGGTACAACAAATTAAATCATGGAATAAATTACACTCCAGCCAGCCTTTAAAACGAGGTCAACAACTGGTGATATGGCGACGCAACACCGCTGCAGGTACATACGTAGTCAAACGTGGTGACAGCCTGAGTCAAATTGCCCATGTAAATAACACTCCGCTAAAAACACTGGAGCACTTAAACCCCGATCTGCGCAGAGGTCGACTCCGCCCTGGACAACGGATAAAACTGGGTTAGTGATCGCACTACCATGACTCGTGTGCTATACTTGAGCTATATTCAGGAGCAAAGTAAATTCAATGAAAATATTATTTGATTTTTTCCCCATTCTGCTTTTTTTTATATGCTACAAATTTTATGGTATATACACCGCCACGGCAGTTGCAATGGCCGCCTCAGTCGCTCAGGTTCTGTTTCACCGAATCAAGCACCAGCGTTATGAAAAACTGCATTTGATCAGTCTCGGGCTTATCCTGGTTCTGGGTGGCGCGACATTGTTCTTCCACAATCCATGGTTTATTAAATGGAAACCTACTGGCATTTACTGGCTTTCAGCCGTGGTTTTTCTGGGTTCATCGTTTGTTGGCAAAAAAACGCTGATTCAAAAAATGATGGAAGGCAATGTTAATCTGCCTCCAAAAATCTGGTTGCGACTTAATTATGCCTGGATCACTTTTTTTATCCTGATGGGAGCATTAAATCTTTACGTAGCCTATCATTATAATACTGATGTGTGGGTTAACTTTAAATTATTTGGCGGCGCAGGATTCATGCTGGTTTTTGTTTTCATCCAGGCACTCTACCTGACTCGTCATGCAATCGAGCAACCCACAGAAGAACCACATTGACGTGGCTCCTTCTCTCCGGTTATCACTGCGAGGCGAAGGATATGAGGAGCAAACATGAGATTGCTACTGGTTGAAGACGATGAATTACTCGGGGATGCGGTTAAAACCGGTCTGACCCAGTTTGGCTATGTCGTGGACTGGCTCAAGGATGGAGAAGCCGCACGCTCGGTGCTGAAAACCGAATCATTTGATCTGGTGATTCTGGATCTCAGTCTGCCTAAATTATCCGGCCTTGCCCTCTTGCAAGGCATTCGACACGATCAAAACACCACCCCCGTTATCATATTAACGGCCTGCGAATCAGTAGAAGACCGAATCAAGGGGCTGGACAGCGGCGCTGATGATTACATTATCAAACCCTTTGATCTGAATGAGTTAAGCGCACGCATCAGGGCATTAATCAGACGCTCTCAGGGACGCGCCGATACTGCACTGCAATACCGCAATATTACCCTGGACCCGGCAGCCCATTCTGTCATGGTGGATAACGTTTTTGTTAATGTTCCCCGGCGTGAATTTGCCCTGTTACAAAAATTGCTGGAAAACAGCGGACAGGTATTATCCCGGGATCAACTCATGCAAAGTATTTATGGCTGGGACGAAGACGTGGATAGCAATGCACTCGAGGTACACATTCACAATTTACGCAAAAAACTCAATGCCAGTTTTATTCGCACCATCCGTGGTGTAGGCTATATGGCCGAAAAAAAGGATAGTCCATAGGGGCTCTTGTGAAATCATCCATACGAAAATTTCTGCTTGTAAATCTGTTACTGGCGATAGCATTGACCTCAGCGTTAACGGCTATCGGCAATTACTTTTTTGAACCCCGCAACAACCTGGGCCAGCGCATTGCCCAGGATGATATTTACATCATGCTGTTAACCTTTCCCCTC
>CAZDYY010000168.1:0-710 GCA_964509745.1 uncultured Legionella sp.
ACATTCGAAACTTACTCAGTTCATAATATGTTGTACCGTTAGCATGATATTCCAGAGCCCCTTTAAGTGTTTTTACAGGGCCTGTCCAATCATTCCCTTTTTTAATATTGAACATATTATTTGTACCAGGAAGGACTTTGGATCCCCAACCTGTTTCTTGAGCTCCTTGCGCTAACATTAACTCCATGGATAATCCTGTTTTTTTAGAAGCGGCATAAGCTGCCGGGTATAGTTCTGCAATATAACGGGTTTTTGAATTAACTTTATTTAAATTCAGTTGATTGTTAATAGCATTTGTTTTGCCTGATTTTTTGTTATTTTGAAGGCTGTTTAGTACAGCATTATCTTGCAGATCGGTTTCATTTTTTATTCTCCCCGCAACCCCATCAATCCTCTTCCGAATCTCCCCCTCCCGCTGCAAGCGCCGCAATTCATCCTCGCGCTCTGTGCCGGGCTCACCCTCGCCCCCGGGTTGCAGGAGCATGGCTCCGATGGCATTGCCCAGATTATCCTGCAAAATCTGTCCTGCATCAAAGTGACCGGTTGCGGTTCCCGTTGCCAGGGCCTGGATTTCCGAGGTGGCGAAGGCGCTGGCGCGGCCGATTTTATCCTGAAGTTTTTGACTCCATTCCTGTGCGAGTGAGCTGCCGAGGACGCCGGCGGTGGCTGTTGATACACCGAGTTCCAGCCAGTCGAAGTGGGTGTGGCGG
>CAZDYY010000168.1:720-2994 GCA_964509745.1 uncultured Legionella sp.
GCCAGGTTCAGGCTTTGACTGACCGCGTCGCGTTCCAGCATTTCTGCTGCATTGGTGATGTTGAAGGCGTTGTTTGTCGCGGGGCTTATGGTGTTGCGAAGCGACTGGAACGCGGTTGAATTGCTGAGCAAGTGGCCCGCACTGGCTGTGGCTGCAGCTCCCAGACCCGAGATCAGGGCGCTTTTTATGTCGATGCCGTTTTGTAACTGGAACAGATTGGCAGCGGTTTGGCCGGCGATGCTGCCGGTGAAACCCGCAACAAAGGTCGTGCCCAGTGTGGCAGCGATGCCCAGGGTCGAGGTGCCGCCCAGTACACTGAGCCCCGTGGTCAGTAATGAACCGAGGCTGGTGACTGCCGCACCGGCAAAAGAGGCCAGTGCACCGGCACTGAGAACGGTGACAAATGCGGCGGTGACGACGACTGCAATTTGGGCCAGGGTTTTCCAGAAGCTGTTACTGTTTTTGACCGGTGGCGGCGCGGGTGTCTGGATGGAGAGGACGGGGGCGGCAACGGAAACAGCCCTGGTTTTTCCTGTCCAGTCGCTGATGGACAGGGCGGTGTTTGTGGCACTGGTGTTATGCTGACCCCGGGTGGCCGGCGGGATGTTCAGACGCAATCCGGCATGCAGCTGGCTGCCTTTTTCATCCGTCTGGGCTGTGCGATCGGTGATGCCATTGGCGTCAGCAATCAGGTACCAGAGGCTGCTGTCACCATACACTTGCAGGGCGATACTTTCCAGTGTGTCACCGCTATTCAGGGTATAGGTACCCAGGCCATCGCGTTGCTTGTCAGGCAATGCACCACCACCGCCATAAACCGTGAGGTGTTGCTGATTTTGCATGTCCAGTTGCAGATCACCGATATTTTTCCCAGCCACGGACAGATAGCAGGTTTGACCGTCGGCACTGTTTTTGCGTGCCCGCAAACCATCGATGTTGCTGCTGATATAGAACGTTGGGCTGTCTGGTGATTGTGAATTGTCGATGCTTTCCAGCAGGCCATTCGCATCATAATGATGTGTTTTATTTTCATACCGGGTGACGGTTCCCTGAAAATCCAGGGTAAATGCATCGGTTTGTTGCTGGTAAGTGTCCCATAATGCATAACTATAGCGGCGCGTCTGGTTATAGAAGACGCCTTTGGTGGTTAATGTTGCGAGATTTCCGGCAGCATCGTACTCGTAATCCGTTTTGCTTCGTTTTAATCTAAATTTGCCCTGGGTGGTTTGTCCTGTCAGACGACCGTTTTCATAGGACATGATATTTTTCTGGCTGGTCAAAATCGCGCTGGTCAGGATGTTTTCTTCCCTGAGCAGGCCTGCCTGGTAGTATTTGGTCTGGATAGTTTGTGCATTTTTCCGGGTAATTTCCAGCAGGTTGTCGGTGTTATAAAAATAGGTATACGTTTGACAAGCCCCATCTTCATACAGCTTCGCCCCGGATATATTACCAGTTTCGTCATAGGCAAGTGACGTGCCCTGAGTGCTGGTGATGTTGATCTGGCCATTGACAAGCTGGCCCTTGCTGATTGTCATGCGATTGTTTTCATCGTACCGGTAGTAATCTGTATGACTTTCGGGCTTGTATCCGGTGTAACTCACTGTGGATTGTGTGTCGCGGATATTGCCGACGGCATCGTATTCATAATCAATCGACAGCAGGGTATGGTCGTCGGGATCGGTGCGCTTTATGCGTGCCAGACGACCGGCTTCATCGTATTCATAATAATCATTTTCCATGATGCCATCATGCGCTCGGGCAGTGATTTTGCCGGTGACCTTGCCATCCTCATTCCATGTGTATTTTATGGTCTCACCATGCGTGTTATCGATGTACTCACGCATCTGGCCATCGCGGTAATAGCTGAAATGCAGATCTTTCCCGGCACTGGATTTTTCACTCTCAAGCAGTCCATTGCTATTCCATGTGTATTCTGTATGGTGGCCGCCAAAGTCAGTGTGCTCAAGCAGGCGACCCTGTTCGTTGTAACGCCAGGTTCTGCGGTTTTGGTTGGCATCCTGTTCCATGGTTTTATGCCCGGCGGTATCATATTTCCAGAGAGTGGTTCCGTTTTGGCCGGTTTTCTGAACCAGATGACCAAGCTCATCATAAGTCATGGTTTGCACACTGCCGGCAGCATCGGCCTGGCGGACAAGCTGCCCTGCGCCATCATAGGTATAGTATTGCGCCGTTTGTTCTGTGAGAACCATGAGCAAACGGTTTTCACCATCATATCCATACGTGGTCAGACCGCCGCGCTCGCTGGTTTGGGTG
>CAZDYY010000168.1:3004-4830 GCA_964509745.1 uncultured Legionella sp.
GGTGGTCATTTGCCCCAGCAGGTTATAGGTTTTGTCGCGATGGTTGCCCAGTGCGTCAATGTCTTTTGTTATATGGCCTTCAGCGTCATACACATGGGCGAGGGTATGACCGTTGGCATCCGTGACGGCGATGGTTCGGCCGAGACTGTCAATGGCATAGTGATTGATCGGGTTGATCCGGTGTGCAATGCCTTGTTCATCAACCGCCGTGACTTCGGGCAAGGTTTGTTTGATCAACGCATTGAGTGCATTGAATTCGTTGTGTGTGGTGTGCCCCCGGGCATCGGTGTGCAGCAGGGTGTTGCCCCAGCGATCCAGCACCAGGGTCTGGTTGGGGTGAGATCTTTTTATCAGACGGCCGAGAGCATCGTATGTATTGTCCTGGTGTTGCAGTTCATCCGGAGCATCGTTTGCATCATTACTTGCGGTGAGTGTTTGCGTGACGTGGTTGTTCAAATCGTAAAAATAATTTTGAAAATAGCCCTGTGAATTTGATCGACAGACTCGACCAGACTTGTCGTAATCGATGCACGTTGCAAAAATCCCGTCCCAGCCTTTTCTGATGACTTCCCCAAATGCGTTGTATTGTGCATCGTCCGTGGCTTTCACGCCATCAGTGTCCATGGTGGCAGTTTGTGTGAGATGACCTTCACGATCATACTGGTAGCGCTTGTCTGAAATCAGTCCTTTACTGAGGACTTGCCAGCAGCGTGCGATGTTACCACTGGCATCATAACTGTATTCAATGAGGTGGCCGGTGCCGTCGATTTTTTGAGTGGCATGACCACTGATATCATAGATGTTGTGCTGGATGATGTCGTTTTGTGCCGCGTGATTCAGGGTGAATCCGGTCTTGTCGGCGGATTGTACACCCTTGGCCCATTGATGTGTTTCAACGAGTTGTCCGAGTGCGTCATATTGGTATGTTGTGGCGCTTCGTCCGGTACTGGTGGCCATGCCAACCTTACCAGTCAATTGCCCCTGATTGTTATAATACGAAAAGGCCGTATTGCCTTCCGGATCGGTGGTGGAGATCAGTTTGCCCAGTGCATCATAGTCATAGCGACTGGTGAGATCGCGAATGAGGGTTTCATACTGTGTACCATTGCCCGTGAGATGTGAAACCTCGACGTTTTTGAGGGTTTTCTGCAGCAGCTGTCCCATCGCGTTGTACGAAAATGTTACGGTTCGATCGTTGGCCGATGAGACAGGCTGCATGCCACGGTTTGCATACTGGGTTTCCTCCTCCATAAGCCCCATGGCATTGTATTGCCAGGTGGTGAGGTATTGTTCTGCATCCAGGGTGGAAGTTTTCAGGCCGTCATTGTCGTACGTGTGCGTGGTGATGGCCCAGTCTTCATCGTTGATGCGTATGGCTTCTGTGAGAACTTCGCCAAATGCATTGCAGGTGAAGCGCGTGGCGGGGCTTTGGGTGTAATATTTTCCAGTACGTGGATTGTAACCGGGGATTTCATCCTTGCGGCTTTCGATTAACCGGTTATCCTGGTCATGTACGAAATATTCATGGCGATCCAGGGTGGTTTTGGCGCTGAGATTGCCAAAGGCATCGTACTCGAAACAGGTGACTGTTCCTTCCGTGTTGATGGAGCGGGTCTGTTGTCCGGCATTGTCATACACATAATATCGCATGTGGCCTGCGCGATCGCATTGTTCAACTATCTCTCCAAAGGCGTTGTACGTGGATTTTTCCGTCAGGGTCCGGGTGATTTCCTGACGGGTGCCGGATGCGTTAAGGCTGGCATTGTTGATGCTGGCATTCGGGTAGATGGTTTCCAGTTTGCGATTGTTGGCATCATAGGTGTATT
>CAZDYY010000169.1:0-4759 GCA_964509745.1 uncultured Legionella sp.
GATTATCCCGGATTTAACCTTCGCCTGGCTAAATTTGCGAAAAAAGTGCTGGGAATACGTATCATCTATTACATCAGTCCGCAAATCTGGGCCTGGAAGGCAGGACGAATCCATACCATTCGGGAATGCATCGATCACATGGCGGTAATTTTGCCGTTTGAAAAATCCCTGTATGAAAGCGCGGGCGTGCCGGTATCGTTTGTTGGTCATCCGCTGGTACATGCGGTCCATGATTGCAATAACGTCCAGGCTTCGCGTGAAAAGTTTGGACTGCCGGTCAACAAACGTATCGTTGCAATGCTGCCTGGCAGCCGAACGCACGAAATTCAATACCTGATGCCTGTTTTACGTGATACTGCACAAAAGCTGTCTTCACAAATGAAGGATCTGCATTTCGTTATTCCGGTTGCTGGCACCATTGATCCTGAGCTGGTTAAATCATATTTTGCCAATACCAGTCTGCCTGTCACGCTGGTGAATGGACAATCAATTGAAACCGTTGCGTGCAGTGATTGCGTCGTCGTTGCGTCCGGAACAGCGTCTCTGGAATGCGCCCTGCTGCGCAAGCCCATGTGCATCATTTATAAAGCGTCCCGCTTGTCATATCTTGTTGTGTTCCGGGTGATTAAAGTCCGGTATCTGGGATTATGCAATTTGCTGCAAAATCAGATGATTGCCCCCGAGTTGCTGCAATATGACTGCAATCCAAAGGAGCTGACCCGGGTTATGACGGATTTGCTCAACAACGAGGATGTAAAAAATCAGATGATGTCACGCCTGGAACAATTGAAACGTTCATTATCCAGTCAATCAGCAGATTGCTCGATCGCTGAGCTGATTGAGCGTGAGTTGCAGGGTAATCACGCAGAGATCCTCTGAACTACTGCCCCATCGCCAAAACCTTGCTGTGCATCGTATCAATCTCTTGCAGCACATTCGCTTTGGCTCCCTCTACTGTTTTAAAAAACGTAGTCTTTGCCTGCTGACTATCCCGATAAACCGGTTGATACGTATCCTTCTCTGCCTTGAAGAGATTGATAAATTGAACGAATAGATGATATAGCTGTTTTTGCAGGTTGGTAACTTTTTCACAAAAATACCCAGACCATGTTCGATCGGGAATGCCGGCTATCTGCTCCAGAATCTGCTCTAATCCAGTATCCAGATCCTGTCGAATGATTTCCAGACGGGCAGAATTCAGATTTTCTGACTTCAGCTGTTTGTTGGTTTGCTGCAGAAGATTCTGCAAGTTATATCTATACATTCCAGCTATTCGAGGCAACAAGTTTATGTCTTTATTTGCATTGATGTCCCGTTCAAATGCATTGAGCAGGCTATCCCATTTGTTAAAAAATACAAATCTGCTCAAGCTGCCCGAGTCTTCGATTACTTTATTTAATAAAACTGCTTCTATTATTAACTGGCTATTGCTCTTGAAATCATCAGGAGTATTAAGGTTGGCGGCAATTTTCGCAGCATACTCTTTGCTTTTTGACTCCACCATTGCACATATTTCTTCTTCACTCAGACCAGTGAACTGGCTCACTGGAGTAACAATCGGGTGCACTCTGCGCTGAACATACGTTAGTTCCATCATGCGGGTAAATTGCTTGTATGCTTCCAGCCTGCCATCCCTGGTGAGTAATGGCTCGTTTTTATTTTCAATCTTGTGAAACTCAAATTCGATGATCGTCTTGTCAGTCCCATGTAGTTTGGCTACTTTCGAAAATGCGCGGACTATGCAAAGAGCAATTGCCATGTTGATCAGGTCATTGTCTTGACACCGTACGATCAACCGGCCATTATAACCATTGTTTCTGTACACATTGGCAATACCTTCCAGCATCATTTGCATATCATCAAAAAACGCTTTGTATTGATTCTCTTGTATCTTTATCACCTGTTTCTCCTGATTCATGTGTATATTTTTCGTGGTTATTTAAGTCGTGTCGTCACAACCTAAAGCGATCGAATACGCTGCACTTCATTCACCAGTCGTTTGAAATAATCATACGCCATATAAAAATTCCCGGCATTTCCGGCACTGATGCCCCATGAGTTGCGAAGCGTTAACAATCCCTTGTGAGTGCGACCCCGGTCATCAGTAGCGATTGCATCATCGTCATAGCCTGTGATAATCATTTGATGACCATCATGCCCTTCATGTGCGTTGATCAGTGTGTTGATTAACGGTGTGACAACCCATGTGTCGTTTGGTGCATAATGCTGCCCTACAGCACCA
This sequence comes from uncultured Legionella sp., assembly GCA_964509745.1. Lineage (GTDB taxonomy): Bacteria > Pseudomonadota > Gammaproteobacteria > Legionellales > Legionellaceae > DDPF01. The sequence continues at coordinate 2,243 of CAZDYY010000169.1, forward strand.
GCCCTGCCTTGGTCTACGGCAAACAGCATGACCCCGAATGTCAGCCGGTCGCCTTCATTCAGGGATTGTTTAACACGATACAGCAGCTGATCCCGATCCATGTCTTCAGCAAATGCCTCATAATGGTCCATCAGGGAAGACCAGAAAACACGTGCACCAGCAAAATTTTTAGCGAGCAGATTGTATTCGGGAAGTGATATTTCATTATCCGGAATCTGGTTGCCTTTCGGATAGCTGGTCAAGCCGCCACAACCCACGGTTTTTTCTGTTTCCTTGCTGACTATGCCGAAATGCTCAAGCTGGTTTAGCACCGTGATGCCATCTGAACCATTCCAGCCACTTGAAAAATTCGGTGAATTATTCGCCAGATATGACCCCAGCAGAAGACTGCACGTCTGGCTGATATAATCCCCCGCTCCCAGCGCCGCATCTATGGCTGCTGTAGCAGCAAAGGTCACACATGTTCCATAATCCCCCTGCTCCAGAACCGGGACATTGTTCATCCCCAGCTGTACTTGCGCAGGAAGATCCTCCTGGCGGGAAAGAAATTCACGCTTGTTCGGTGAAGTATCGTGATAATTTTCCAGTTTTTTCCAGGCTTTTTCTGAGAGTTTGACATTGAGCAATCGAATAAATTTTGGAGCCTGGGCGGCTCTTTTCCCGGGGGTTGTTTTTGTAATCAGCGGATATCGGGTTGTTCCTGTTATTTCTATATCCTGCGTTGCAAAAGCGCTGCCAGTAACAAGAAGAGAAATGGGAAGGACGTGTAATAACTTCATGTGCTAAACTCTGGTAAAAAAACGCAGATTATACCCATTCTAACGTTTTAATTCCAGGGAGGCGGTTCATGTATCAGGCAGGATTTGGTAATCATCATCAAACTGAAGCAATGGCGGGAGCTCTGCCAGAAAGACAAAACTCACCACAACAATGCCATTCCGGCCTGTATGCAGAACAGCTGAGCGGCAGTGCATTTACCCGTCCGCGACACGTCAATCTGCACAGCTGGCTCTATCGTTTGCTGCCCTCTGTCGTACATGACGATTATGTTCCCTATGACCGAGCCATTACGTCGCCATTCGCATCATCGCAAGCACCCAATCCCATGCGCTGGTCGGCACTGCCCCACCCTGAATTTTCGCGCGATTTCGTGGATGGACTGTTCCATCTTGCTGGTAATCATTCAATGAATGCATATTTATACCGGTGTAATGCCTCCATGAATACCCGGTATTTCAGTAGCCGGGATGGCGAAATGTTGCTGGTACCCTGGGCTGGCAAGATCCGATTGCACACAGAGTTTGGCATGCTTGAGATTACCCCGGGCATGATTGCAGTCATCCCGCGCGGTGTGATGTTTAATGTTGAATTGCTGGATGAGTTTGCCGGTGGGTATGTTTGTGAAAATAGCGGATCACCTTTCACCCTGCCACAACTGGGTCTGATAGGTGCCAATGGCTTGGCCAATCCAAGGCATTTTCTCTATCCGGTGGCGGCTTTTGAAGATGTGAAGGCTGATATTCATTTGATTTGCAAATACCAGCAACAGGTATGGATTGCCAACAGTCATCATTCACCGTTGAATGTGGTCGCCTGGCATGGCAATTATGCCCCCTATAGCTATGATCTGTCGCTCTTCAACACGATAAACACCGTCAGCTTTGATCATCCGGATCCGTCCATTTTTACCGTACTGACATCAGAAAGCGATACGCCGGGTGTTGCAAACCTTGATTTTGTTATCTTCCCGCCGCGCTGGATGGTGGCAGAACATACCTTCAGACCGCCCTATTTTTCATCGCAACATCATGAGCGAATTGATGGGGCTTCTGGTGGGAGATTATGACGCCAAAGCTGAAGGTTTTGAAATTGGCGGTGTCAGTATCCATAACTGCATGACGGCCCATGGCCCTGACACGCGTAGCTGGCACCACGCCAGTCAACAGCAGTTAAAACCCATGCGATTGCGTAACACGCTGGCATTTATGTTTGAATCGCGTGAACCCTGGCTGATTACGGAAAAAGCACTGGAACATCCTGCAAGACAGCTGGATTACACCAGCTGCTGGCAGGGCCTGACAAAAAACTCATAAGCCTTCTCAGGAGAGCACATGTCCACGTTATCCCTTGTACAAACGATCGCCATCTGGATTCTGCCTATTTTGCTGGCAATCACGTTACACGAAGCGTCGCATGCTTTTGTGGCTTACCGTTGTGGAGACAGCACCGCCAAAATGTTTGGTCGATTAAGCATGAATCCCATCCGTCATGTTGATCCGGTGGGTACGATTCTGGTTCCAATAGTTATCGCTGTCTTCAGTCAATTTCATTTTATTTTTGGCTGGGCAAAACCTGTACCCATCAACTGGAATCATCTACGTCACCCACGTCGTGTCATGGTTCTGGTTGCTGCGGCAGGCCCTGTTTCCAATATCGTTATGGCATTAATCTGGGCTGGATGCATGAAAGCCGGATTGATGCTTCATCCCGGCAGTTCCGTTATCGCCTTGTTCATGG
>CAZDYY010000170.1:0-4753 GCA_964509745.1 uncultured Legionella sp.
CTGCCGTCTGTGGATATCGTCAAGGTTGATCAGGTCGTTGGACGCTCCACAATTGAAAGCATTCAATCGGGTGTGTTTTATGGCGCTCTTGGTGCATGCCGCGAGTTGATTAGTCGAATCAAGCAAGAATCCTTTGCCGGACAGGAAGCCCTTGTACTCGCGACTGGAGGGTTTGCATCGTTATTTGATAAACATGATTTGTATGATCATCATCTGCCTGATTTGGTGTTGCAGGGGGTGAGGATTGCAGCCGGGATGAACCGGTAAGCAATGAGCACAGGAAATCAGAGCGGAACAGTTAAACCGCCGTGAGTCATGAGAACAAGGGCGCAGCTAAAGGTATGGACCTCGCCACTTTAAACAGGCTTCAAGTTGAGCCAGAATGAAATCGTTACGTTCATTCAACAAAAGTGAAGGATCCATAATGAAGGATATTAAAGTCCAGGGGGATAGATTTGGTAAAAGGTTTATCACACCCGAAATAACGCGTTGAGTAATCACATTTTTTGTACTATTATTGTGATAATGATCACATTTTACCAACATAAAACGTGATCTTTATCACATATTATGTTGGTAAAAATGGGGTTTTTATGAAAAGAAACATTCTTGAAAAGCTGATGTTATGGAAAAATACCTCTCAACGTAAGCCTCTTCTGCTTTATGGTGCAAGGCAAGTGGGGAAGACGTATGCATTAAAGAATTTTGCAGAAACTGCTTTCAGGAATCATATCTATCTGAATTTCGAAGACAGTCCGGTGTTAAAAAAATATTTTGAAGACAGTCTGGATCCTAAAGACATTATTTTTAAATTGGCTATTCACTTTAACAAAACGATCGATCCCCAACATACACTCATCATTTTCGATGAAGTACAGGAATGTCCCCATGCATTGAACAGTCTCAAATATTTTAATGAAAAAGCCAGCGAATATCATGTTTGTGCATGTGGTTCGTTGCTGGGTGTGAAAATGGGACACAAGGAAGGCTTTCCCGTGGGGCAGGTTAATTTTCAACATTTGTATCCATTGAGTTTTATGGAGTTTTTGGATGCGATCGGTGAATCCATGATTAAAGAGTACATCACAACGCTCAATCAAAACGTCCCATTGCCTGAACCATTTCATAACAAACTGACTGATTTGTTAAAAATTTATTATTTTACGGGTGGGATGCCGGAGGCGGTTTTGACCTGGGTGAACAGTCAGGATTTTAATGCCGTCAGGAAGGTGCATCATGAGATATTGAAATCGTATGATCTCGATTTTTCCAAACATGCGCCCGTGTCGTTAAGTACTAAAATTTCAGAGGTATGGAATTCCATTCCTGCTCAGCTGGCGAGAGAAAACAAGAAATTTCTGTATTCCATAGTGCGAACAAGTGCCCGGGCCCGGGAGTATGAGGAAGCCATTCAGTGGCTCAATTCGGCTGGGCTTATCTACAAAATCCATAACATTTCAACACCAAAAATGCCGCTGAAAGCATACAGCCATCTGGATGTTTTTAAAATTTATCTCCTGGATGTCGGGTTATTGAATACCCTTTCTGAATTACCAGTAAAATCATTAATTAATGGTGACCAGCTATTTCAGGAGTTTCGAGGTTCCTTGACTGAAAATTATGTATTTCAGGCCCTGGCGCCTGAATTTCAAAATCAATATTACTGGACCAGCTCTGGCAGTGCGGAGGTTGACTGCGTGATTCAGTATGAAGGCAAAATTATTCCTCTGGAAATAAAATCAAATAGTTCCGTCAGGAGCAGAAGTATGAAAGTTTATGTTGAAAAATATAATCCGGATTTTACCCTGCGTGTGTCAATGTTAAATTTGATGCGAAATGAGAATGTGTTAAATGTTCCGTTATATTTGACTGAATTGATTACACGGCTTTTGGCAATTTAATGGAGGATCAGACATCAAAAACCTCGGGACGATAAGAAGCTGCACCACATTGCATGCTATGTTTCATGCTGATGATTCAGCAGAAAACCTGTAAGGGTGGTGCCTTGATAACTTATGACACCGGCGTCAAGGGTTCTCGTCGTTTGTTAATATGTGCAAGGGATTGAAATGTATTTTGGAAGCAAGTAAACTGTGCTCAATTATAATTCAATCTATATTTTTGATGTGATGTAATATGAAAAATTCAAAACAACCTGTAGTAACGCCCCCCGTTATTGATTCGGCTCATCCTGAAACCCGAAAAAAAAGCAGAATAGAGAAAATTTTTACTGCCATATTGGGTTTTATTGATCATTTTATTATTACCCCCATCCTCAGTATGTTTTGATAAGGTTGTGTTGAGCATCGTTTTTGCTTGATGCGATTTCCAGTTGTTAAAAACCTCGATGTGATCAAATAAATAACAATATTATTTCGTCACCCACACATTCACCACTTTTTTATTATAAAAAACACTTTTTTTCTTGACGATTGGGAAAATGTGTTTCTATAGTGTAGGTAAGTGGGGTAAAATAACTAAAAAGTGGAGATTTGTGGGGGTGATTTTCCCACAAGACAAAAATCATGTTCCGGGGCATTAATGCGATCAACATCGACGGAAAAGGCCGTCTTGCAGTACCCACGCGCTATCGTGATGCGCTGGGTGGGCAAGAGGGTGCTTCGCTGGTGGTGACCATTGATACGGAAGAAACCTGTTTATTGCTTTATCCGGCGGCTCAATGGCAGGTGATTGAAGACAACCTGCAGCGGTTGCCCAGTTTCAATGCCGCAGCGCGCCGAATTCAACGCCTGTTGATTGGACACGCAACGGATGTGGAGCTGGATAGTAATGGGCGCTTGCTGTTGCCACCTTTGTTGCGTGACTATGCGCATCTGGATAAACGGGTGGTGATGATAGGACAGGGTAACAAGTTTGAAGTCTGGGATGAGACCTTGTGGCAATCCCGACGCGAGCAATGGCTTGCAGATGAGGCATCCGGAGCAGATGGGTTGCCTGATGAAATGAAAACGTTTTCATTGTAGTTAATTTGTTGATGGGCCATGGGGACTGCCTTCATTTTTGAGGGAGGTTCTGTCCGAGCGAAGCGAGTTTAGCTCACTCAAAAATGAAGGCAGTTCCCGTGGCCAAAGAGAGAAGACTGGAGAATTGAATCGTTATGACTGCACATCGTCCGGTCTTGTTACAAGAGTGTATTGATGCCCTGGCGATCAGGGCCGATGGAATTTATGTGGATGGAACGTTCGGCCGAGGCGGGCACTCTCGTGCCATCCTGAACCAGCTGAATGATACAGGACGTTTGATTGCGATCGACAAGGATCTGGAAGCGATTGAACATGCGCGGCAACATTTTGCCAGTGATCCGCGCTTCACCATTGCACATGGAACGTTTGCCAGACTGGCAGAAGTTGCCAGAGAACAGGGAGTATACGGACGGATTAACGGGATTTTACTGGATCTCGGTGTGTCTTCACCGCAACTGGATAATCCTGAACGAGGGTTTAGTTTTATGCAGAAAGGTCCGCTGGACATGCGGATGGATGCAACACAAGCCCTCGATGCAGCCCGGTTTGTAAATGAAGCCGAAGCGGATGAGATGGCAGCGGTATTCAGGGAATACGGAGAAGAGCGGTTTGCCAAACGGATAGCACGGGCCATTGTTACTGCACGTGAAGAGGCACCGATTTTAACCACCGCGGCACTGGCTGAAATTGTAAAGGAAGCCAATCCAAAGTGGGAAAAGCATAAACATCCGGCGACCCGGGTGTTTCAGGCAATCCGTATTCATGTCAACCAGGAGTTGACCGATTTAACGGATTGTTTGAAACAGTGTGTGGGGGCACTGGCGGTGGGGGGAAGGCTGGCAGTCATCAGCTTTCATTCACTGGAAGACAGGATTGTAAAGCAATTCATGCGTGATCAGGAACAAGGTGTGCAACCACCCAAAGGTGTTCCTGTCAGGGCATGCGAGATGAAGAAAAATTTTAAACGAGTGGGTAAGGCTGTGAAACCGGATGATGTTGAGATTAAGGAAAACGTTCGTTCCCGGAGTGCTGTACTCAGAACAGGAGAGAAAATAGCATGAACGCTGCAGCGAGGGGTATTAATCAAAGTGATTTATTTCACGGGCATCTGGCAGATATGAAGCTGTCACGAAAGTTCTATCTGAACATGATGTTATTGATCGCCGTGCTGGTCAGTGCTTTGGCTGTTGTGTACACCACCAACGTCCATCGCATGGCATTGAGCCAGCTGGAGCAAGCTGAACAACAAGCGCACCGGTTGCAGTTGCAATGGGGGCAATTGTTGCTGGAGCAAGCAAGTCTGGCAACGCCTTCAAGGGTTCAACAACTGGCTTCTGAAAAATTGAACATGGTGTTGCCACAAAACAAACAAACCCTGGTATTGCGTGTAAGATGAAAAAAAATGCTCATCGAGCGCGTTTGTTAACGATTGCAGTTTTTTTTGTAGCAATACTGGGTGTGCTTGTCTGGCGCATGCTTGATTTGATGGTGGCAGATCGCCAGTTCCTGCAAGGGCAGGGCAATGCCCGCAGTCTGCGTGTCGTGGATATTCCTGCTTTTCGCGGCATGATCATTGATCGGGAAGGTGCAGCCCTTGCTGTCAGTACACCGGTCCAGTCCCTCTGGATCAATCCAAAAGAATTCACCCCGGATGAAAAACAAATACGGCAACTGGCAAAGTTGCTGGGGTTGACTGCAAAGCAGTTGTCGAAACGTGTGCATGCTGCGAACGGGCGTGAATTTGTGTATTTGAAACGCCAAATTACACC
>CAZDYY010000171.1:0-2821 GCA_964509745.1 uncultured Legionella sp.
GGACGAATCATCTTGTACTGGTTGGGCCACTTCATTCAGCTGCCGCTGTAGAAGAATTGAGTCCTGTTTTGTTTGGAGCGGCGCAGGACATTTTACCGGTTGAGGAACCTGCACCGACACAGGGCGAATCCGCTGTGTATTTAAATGAGCCGAGCCAGGATATTTCGTCTGTCATGCCGGAAAATCAGGAACTTAAACCTCTGGTGCACAAGACGCATCAAAGGCCTCAGGCGATGGTTCATGAACGTTCAGGGCCGCATGATGCTGGAACAGCATTAATAGATAGCCGGGCAAAAGCCCTGGGCTATAAAATCCCCCCTATGGGTAACTTTTATTTACAGGCCGGGGTATTTGATTCCAAAAAAAACATGCTGGATTTCAAGCGTGCACTGGCCCGGAAAATCAATTACCCGGTGACATCCAGACAGCGAGGGAGTCAGCATGTGGTGATGGTTGGTCCCATTCATACTTCTGCCGAGGTCAGGGCCATTGCCGGTATTGTCTTTGCAGATGATGCCCCTGCTCATGTCTACAGGCAGCATCACCCGGGCAGGCCAATCGTTGCCGGAGACATGGTCATTATCAAAACCGGGAACCGGGCGAGTAATTTTGCCGAACCCGATTCAAGTGGCCCGTTTTATCTGCAGGCTGGTGCATTTGGTTCGGAAAGAAACGCATGGACCCTTCAGCGCCAGATGGCCAGGAAGGTGCATTATCCAGTGAAGGTTGAGACCCGCGGGGAGCTTCATATTGTACTGGTGGGTCCTGTGTGTACAGCCGCTGAGGTAAGGATGCTGGCTCCTGCTGTTTATGGTGTGCCGGCAGCAAAACAAGGCCGGTGGTAACCGGAAAATACAGGCGTTTGCAAGGAGCTTGAAAATGCATACATCAAATCATATTTATCATCACGGCAATCAGGCCTTGCATGGCTACCGGGCTGTTGATGATCAGGCAACCGGGCGTCGTCCTGCGGTGCTGGTTGTTCATGACTGGTCGGGACGCAATGAATTTGCCTGTCAAAAGGCGGAGATGCTGGCCAGAGCAGGATACCTGGGTTTTGCAGTTGATATGTACGGTGAAGGGCGTACCGGTACGAGCAACGATGAAAAGCTGGCGTTAATGCAGCCATTGGCCAGTGACAGGCGTTTGTTGCGCGCGCGCATACAGTCAGCACTGGATGAAGTGATGTCCATGGACGGGGTCGATCCACGCCGCATAGCTGTGATGGGTTTTTGTTTTGGTGGTTTGTGCGCACTTGATTTGGCGCGCAGTGGTGCTGATATCGCAGGGGCAGTCAGTTTTCATGGTTTGTTGGGTAAACCACAGGATTTGCCTGTAACACCCGTGAAAGCCAGAATTCTGGCCTTGCATGGGTATAATGACCCCATGGTCACTCCGGCTGATGTGAATACATTTTGTCAGGAAATGACGGAAGCCGGGGCTGACTGGCAAGTACATATGTATGGCAACACCCGGCATGCCTTTACCAATCCTCTGGCGCACGATGAGCAGCTGGGGTTGATCTATAACGAAAACGCAGCACATCGTGCATTCCAGGCGATGAGCAATTTTTTGCAAGAAGTGTTTGCATGATGATTGATGATCTGGCTGCAAGGCTGGGCAAGGTATTGCTGGGTCGCAACTTGCGTTGTGTCACCGCAGAATCATGTACCGGTGGCAGTCTTGCCGCAGCCATCACCGATATTCCCGGCAGTTCCCGATGGTTTGATCGTGGTTTTGTGACGTATTCCAATGAATCCAAGCAACAGATGCTGGGCGTTCCAGCTCATATAATTGCTGCAGAAGGTGCTGTGAGTGAGGCCGTGGTGCGCGCCATGGCGGAGGGTGCACTGGCTGCGAGTGTTGCCAATATCAGTGTGGCTGTCAGCGGTATTGCAGGCCCGGACGGGGGAAGTGCGGCAAAGCCTGTGGGTACTGTATGGATTGCATGGTCAGGTCATTCGCAACCGACCCGGGTGCAGGGTTACTTGTTTACAGGTGATCGCCTGGCTATCCGTCAGCAAGCCGTTAAAGTTGCGCTGGAAGGCCTGCTGATCGGTTAAATTATAATTTTTTTACCCCGGCCTTTCGCCCTTTTAATTTACCGTTCTGGAAATAGCGAAAGGCTTTATCAGCCTGATGGCGATGGATCGCGACCCAGGAATGGCAGGGGCCAATGTTAATTTTGCCAATGCTCTCTCCTGCCAAACCGGCATCCTTGATCAAGGCACCCATAATATCACCCGGACGAATCTTGTCTTTCTTGCCTGCCATCAGGCACAGCGTGACCATGTCCGGTAATGGAACAGCTTCTGCACTATACCTCAGTTCACTCGCATTTCCCCATGCCAGGGGTTGAGACAACTGATCCTCGATGACACACAAGCGTTGTGCATCTGCACGTGTTGTGATGGTTATTGCCAGGCCTTTGTTTCCTGCCCGGCCGGTGCGGCCTATGCGATGAACGTGCACATCGTGTTCAAAAGCAAGGTCATAACTGATGACTGCGGGGAGTTCCCTGATATCCAGACCACGCGCTGCAACGTCAGTGGCTACCAGAATGGTACAGCTTTTATTGACAAACCGGATGATGGCCAGATCACGTTCATGTTGTTCCATTTCACCATTTAGAGCTGCCGCGCTGAACCCTGCTTTGCCCAGCATGGTGACCAGCTGGGTGGTTTGTTGTCTGGTATTGCAAAAGATCAATGCAGAATCCAGTTGATGATGCAGTAATAATGATTTCAGCAATGGAAATTTGTCAGATGAGGAGGCCACTTCATAAAAGCGTTGTTCAATGTCATGTGCATCATCAGGTGTA
>CAZDYY010000171.1:2831-4730 GCA_964509745.1 uncultured Legionella sp.
TACGCATGAATTGTCGGGAAATTTGTCTGATTTCATCTGGCCAGGTTGCAGAAAACAATAACGTCTGTCGTTGTTTGGGACACAGTTTGATAATGGATTTGATGTCATCAAGGAAGCCCATGTCCAGCATTCTGTCGGCTTCATCCAGAACCAGGGTGTGCAGTTTCTCCAGATTTAACGCAGCACTGGACAAATGCTTCAGCACACGTCCCGGGGTGCCGGTAATAATATGGGCGCCATATTTCAGCGATTCTGTTTGCGGCCTCATTGGCGCACCACCGGATAAATTTAAAATTTTAACATTGGGTATCAGACGTGCAAGCTGTCGCAATGTCTGGCTGACCTGTTCAGCCAGCTCACGGGTGGGACACAGAATCAGGGCTTGAGGGCTTGTTAATTCAATGACCAGTTTGTCAAGCACCGCCAGTCCAAATGCGGCCGTTTTGCCACTCCCGGTTCTGGCCTGTGCAATCACATCCCGCTTTTCCAGCATAGCCGGAAGGCTGTGTTTTTGAATGGGGGTCATGGTGTCATATTTTAATGAGGCCAGATTAAGCAGCAATGCATCACACAAGGGTAATGTGGAAAACGCGTCTGCTGATGGACTGCCGGGGTTGGTCTGATGCATTGTTTGGGTCACTTCTGGTTTATTAACTGGGTACAGGATAACACTTTTAATGTCTTTTGTCTTAAAATGATGCATCTGTGAACTGGTCGCCGTTTTAATCATACCCCGGGCCATTTACATTTTTGAACAAACCATCCCATCCCGGTATACTATAAAAAAATATGTTCCGGAGCGTCCGATAAATGAATAAACCACAGGCTACTCGCTGGGTACAACGACTTGAAAACTACACCAAAGCGCTCACACAATTAAACCTCGCAGTAACACTATCCAGACAGCGAGCATTATCTGATCTTGAAAAACAAGGCTTGATTCAGGCGTTTGAGTTTACTCATGAGTTGGCCTGGAATGTTATAAAGGATTATTTTGCCTACCAGGGAAATTCAGATATTACCGGCTCCCGTGATGCCGTGCGTGAAGCCTTTAATAAAGGCCTGATTGATGATGGTGAAGGTTGGATAGAAATGATAAAAAGCCGAAATCAAACGTCACATACGTATAATTTAAGCGTTGCCAACGACATCGTAGAAAAAATAATAAATCACTATAGCACTCTGTTTGACACGTTTCTTCAAAAAATGAGAGCACTGGGTGAACGCTGAAAACAACCGGCCATTCGGCTTGCCTGAACATGCTGTAGATCAGCTGGTTAACCTGTTTAGTCAATATAAATCCATTCACCGCGTTATCATTTACGGCTCACGTGCAACAGGCAATTATCGCCCGGGTTCAGACATTGATCTGTGCATTGATGCAGATCAAATGAATTTGACTCAACTGTTGAAAATTGAAAATCAAATTGACGATTTATTATTGCCATGGAAGATCGATCTATCACTCAAGCATTCCATTGATAACCCGAATCTGCTTCAGCATATTAACGATGTCGGGGTTGTTTTTTATGCAGCCCCTGTGCCACCGGTTTAACCAAAATTGCGCAAGCAGGCCTGTTTGATGTATAATTGCCGTGCTTTTCCGTGTTCTGTTATGTATAGCAGGAGAAAACATGAGTTCACAGTTGCAACCGTTAACCTTGAATTTACCTATTGGCAGCATTGATGCCTACATCTACAGTGTTAATCAAATTCCTATGCTCACCGCTGAAGAAGAATACGATTGTGCACGGCGTTTTCAGAAAGAGGGTGATGTGGAGGGTGCGCGTTCTCTGGTACTGGCGCATTTGCGTTATGTGGTGCGTGTGGCGCGTGGTTATCTGGGCTATGGCCTGCCCCTGAATGATTTGATTCAGGAAGGCAATGTAGGGCTGATGA
>CAZDYY010000172.1:0-4726 GCA_964509745.1 uncultured Legionella sp.
CGACAGTTAACTCACAAAACCACTTCAGTTCACTTAAAGACAGGTAATACGTTTTATTCAAAAATCGATCGTGAAATGCCGGGTTATCGCTTACTCCAATCTGCGGCCAGAACGTATCCCTCGAACAGGCACAGAAAGTATAAACGGTCTGTTCTGCCCTTTCACCGATTATATTTTTAATTTTACCCCGGTAATTTGCAGAAATTAATACTTCGCTAAATCCAGCCGTACCATAAACAGCATGAAATAACCCTGCAACGCAAAGGTCCTCATCATTTCCCCATAATTCAAGAAGTCGAAAAGTACCTTTGAGATGGTCAACCAGCGAACCATTGACATGTTCCAGATGGTTGACATCCAGTGCGATTAACTGTGCAATTTTTGCTTCCAAATCCATGATCTTGCCCTGTCAGTGATCATTCATTAAACATCAGTGTGCCATCCGGAATACCTTTGCCTGCCTTGTCAAAAATCATTTTTTATGGAACCATGCCAGATAAAATCAAGCGACCAGCCAGCAATCAGGAGTAGTATTACCGTGACATCCATATCACCTGATATTAGCCCGAAAATTCAAAATGTAAAAATCAAACCATTGAAACGCGTAGAAAATGCCCGGGGCAACTTGCTGGAAGTACAAAGAAATGATGAAGACATATACCCGGGCTTTGGTCAGGTGTATATTACAACAACACTCCCCGGGGTTATAAAGGCCTGGTACAGGCATCAAAAACAAACTGACCAGTTGATTCATTTACAAGGGTTAATGAAACTTGTTTTATATGATTCCAGACGGGACTCTATATCCGTGAATATGATTGATGAATTGATTATTGGCAAAGATAATCCGACCCTTGTGCAAATTCCTCCAGGAGTATGGCACGGCTTTCAATCAATCAACGCAGACAATCTGATGATCATGCACCTCAACAATCACCCATGTCATCATGACTTTCCGGATGAAGAACGCCTTGATTTTGATGATAAAGTGATTCCCTACACATGGTAACCAAATCCTGTTTGCCTTTATGCATTATTACCTCCAGTACGGCATTGATTTCCGAAGCAAATCAATTACACGTCGATCGGATCATGATTGATCTGGAACGTTTGGGGAAAGCCCGACGCCAAATGAATAAAGGCTTGTTTATCTCAAATCATACTGAAATGGACATTCCATTGGCCCGTTCAATCCTGACACACACTCAATTAATGGTTCGGATCAACCCGATACATCCACAAAGTGAATCAGAAATCAACCGGTGTCTTGGTGCTGGAGCAGATATTCTCATGCTCCCCTGCTTTGTTAATGCAACAGATGTAACCCGTTTTATTGACTGTATTGCAGGCCGAAGCAAAACCAGTCTGTTACTGGAAACAAAGGAGGCGATTAATAATATAGATGATATCCTTGCCATTCCCGGTATTGATGAAATCCATATAGGTCTGAATGATTTGCACATCAGTTTAAATAATCAAACGATTTTTGATGTCATCCTTGACGGTACAGTGGAAAAGCTTGCAGCAAAGATCAAACCAAAAAACATTAAATTTGGTTATGGTGGAGTAGCCCCTCCTGCATTTCCCATGCCCATTTCCCCCGAGGCAGTGATTGCAGAGCAAGTTCGGCTTCAATCCAGTTTGGCTATTTTGTCCCGAAAAGTCAGCTCGCAACTTGAAAAAAATAATGTAAAACACTTATCCTTTGTTATTGCTCAAATCGAAGCAATTGCAAGAAAATGGCAAAACGCAACATCCAGCGATTTTATTCATAATCGAGAGGAATTCAGGATCCAATGATTATCCACCTCTATGCCTTATGCTGGAACGAAGAAAAAATGTTACCCCATTTTCTCAGGCATTATGAGAATATGGTAGATACTTTCTTCATCTTTGATAATGGTTCAGATGATGCATCCATCCGGTTGCTTGAAGCACACCCGAAAGTAACATTAAACCGTTTCAAGGTTACGGGGGATTCTTTCGTGCTGGACGCGCTATATTTTTATAACAATATATGGAAACAAAGCCGAGGTATTGCCGATTGGGTCATACTGTGTAACGTTGATGAACACCTTTATCATCCTGAATGGCATAATCTTTTAAAAAAAAGCATGAAAAGAAAAATTACCCTTCTACCCGCCACGGGATATCAAATGATTTCAGCGACGTTTCCAGCTCATGACTGCTGGATAATGCAACATGTTCGCTATGGATTTCGCGACTCACAATGGAACAAAATTGCCTGTTTTAATCCCATGGAGATTGAGGAAATTAATTTTACACCCGGGCGTCATGAGGCAAACCCGGCTGGAAACGTCAGATATCCTGAGAAAACACGTATCAAGCTGCTTCATTATAAGTACATGGGACTTCCTTACATCATCAAACGTTATGCAGAATTGGGGGCTCGATTAACATTAAAAGATCAGGAAAAAAATTTTGGCCATCAATATTTTGATGATCCTGCGGATCTGGAGTTGGAATTTAAAAAAAATATGGCCAGGGCAAAACCGGTAATATCCGGGATTAAACAATATATGCTGTTAATCAAGTCATATTTTTTCGGCCGTCACTTACCAGCGGAAATCAATAACAACCATTGAACGGGGTGTGATTAAAAGTGCGGTTGATGCAAAGATGCCGCTTTGTACAAGACAAAAAATAATGTGCTTTTTTATTAAGAATATTCGCTTCTATTATGATAGAATGATTTAAAATATTACAGGCCATTGTGCCAATTCCATTTGAAATACGATGAATAAAAAAACATTGCTCCCCTACATGCTCACATTACTTGCGGTTATTTTTTGGGGAGCAAACTTTAATGTGGGTAAAATTTTGGTCGAGCATTTATCTCCGATCAATCTGGCAGCCATGCGCTTTTTATTGTCCGTTCTATGCCTGATTCCGCTAGTATTACTGATTGAAAGCAGAACTGCGCTCTGGAACAGCATTCAGCAAAACCTGTGGATTTATATCCTGTTGGGCCTGGTCGGTATTGTAGGTTATAACGGGTTTTTCTTTATTGGATTAAAACAATCCACAGCGATTAATGCAGCCTTAATCATGGCCACCAATCCCCCGCTCACCATGCTTCTTGCGGCTTTGTTTTTAAAAGAACGCCTGTCTATCTTTCAACAAACCGGTGCCTTGATTAGTCTTTTCAGCGTGGGCATTGTGATTACGAAAGGTAATTTGAGTGAATTATTGCATCTGCAAATCTCTGTCGGCGATTTGATTATCATGCTCGCCAATATTTGCTGGGCGCTCTATAACGTGCTCATCAGGCGCTATCTTCATAACCGCGGCACACCACTGGTCAACACAACGTTAACCATGCTCATGGGGACTGTGATGCTGATGACACTCAGCGGGGATCATGTAAAAACCGTTCAAACACTACTGGTTCAAGATTGGGAGATCTATTCCGCCTTGATTTACATGGTCATTTTTGGCACGGTCGCAGCTTATCTGTTCTGGAATTATGGTATTAGTCAATTAGGTACCGGAAAAACATCCATCTTTTTTAATCTCATGCCAGTGGTCACGTCAGTGATCGCCGTCTGCATGGGCGATACAATCGCATCCATGCAGATCATGGGGGGGCTGGGTGTGATCTTTGGCGTATTGCTTTCAACCAATGCAATCAGAGTCCCATTGAGACTCAAAAAGCGTGTTGTTATAAATTAAAAGCATACGCAAGGAAAATGCTCCGCCCAGCTGTGCTAAAACGGAACATCCATACGCCCATCCACCTTCTGCAATTGTGCCTTGAACAAAGCCTGAATTTTCTGCAGACTTGCGGCATCCTGCGCTTCAAATCGCGCAACCAGGCACGGGGTTGTGTTCGACGCACGTACAAGACCCCAGCCATACGGAAACTCTACCCTCAGCCCGTCGATGGTGATAATTTGTGCATCTGGAAAACTGGCCTGTTTGGCAAAACGTTGCATAAAGGCAAATTTTTGCTCTTCATCGATGTGGATTTTAATTTCAGGCGTATTGATACTATTGGGAATCGTTGCAAATTGCTCACTCACCGTATCATTAGACTGGCTGACAATTTCCAGCAATCGACAGGCACTGTAAAGTGCATCATCAAAACCATACCAGCGATCTTTAAAGAACAGGTGACCGCTCATTTCACCTGCAAGCGCCGCATGTTCAGCCTTCATCACACCCTTGACGATTGAATGCCCGGTAGGACACATTCTGGCGACACCGCCTGATTGTCTAATAACGTTTGCAAGGTGAGATGAACACTTCACATCATATACGATTGTCGCACCGGGATTACGACCCAGAACCTCTCGTGCGTACATCATCATCAAGCGATCAGGATAGATCAACTCATTCCGGTTGGTTACCACGCCAAGACGATCTGCATCACCATCAAACGCCAGACCAATATCAGCATTGTGTTTTGATACTGCCGCCTTCAGATCAGCGAGATTGCTTTCAACAGTCGGATCAGGATGATGATTGGGAAAACGACCATCCACATCACAGTACAATTCAATCACCTCACAACCCAGTTGCCGGATAACCTGCGGCACAACCGGACCGGCAATGCCATTTCCACAATCCACAACCACTTTAAGCGGGCGTTCAAGCTTCATGTCACTGACCATACGTGCCATATAGGATGGCAAAATATCAAAGGTTTGATATTCACCCTGCCCACTCCTGAACTCACCTTGAACCACCAGATCATGCAGCAATT
>CAZDYY010000173.1:0-4702 GCA_964509745.1 uncultured Legionella sp.
AGCTGGATATCAGGCCAAACCCCACCCTGATGAAAATATACTATACTGTGAATAACTCACACAGGGATAAAATATGACAAATACTCCGGAACAATTCAACTCACTGGTCAATATCATTGCAATTGGCAGAGATGCGCTTGAAGGAGTATTTAATGAAATTAGCAACGGTATTACCATTACTGATGAGCATTCGCGTATTATTTATGTTAACCCCGCGTTTACAAAAATTACCGGTTATCAAACAAACCATGTGATTGGTGATAATCCAGGAATCCTCCATTCAGGTCGACATAATAAAGTGTTTTATAAAAAAATGTGGGACAATATCCATCGATTTGGCCGTTGGCAGGGAGAAATCTGGAATAGACATCAGGACGGCAGGATTATTCCTGAGTTGTTAACAATCACTAAAATCGGGAACAATCAACAAGGTGTCTTTTATATCGGCATTTTTTCCGATTTAACCAGCATCATTCAAAAAAACAAAAGAAAATTAAATTTAGCCTTGCACGATCCATTGACGAAATTATGCAATCGCAGCTTATTGGAAGAACGATTTGAAGTTATTTTTAACGACTACAAACGTAATTCATCCGACCATTTAATCAGCACAGAACAAACCGCTCTTATTTTTATCGACTTAAATCATTTTAAACAATTAAATGACACGCATGGCCATTTGGCTGGAGATAACATGCTAATCTTTATTGCAAATTCTCTAACGTCATGTTCCCGTGGTATTGATACAATTGCAAGAGTTGGGGGAGATGAGTTTGTAGTTTTATTACCAAAAATAAAATTAAAAGAAAATGTTATACAATATTGTAATCGTGTGCGTGAAAAAATCAGCGCAGGGGAAAAAGTAAATGGATCGCTTCTAACACCCACTATTAGCATTGGAGCAAGCTTTTTTCCAACCGATGCGACAACCTATGAGAAATTAATGAGATATGCTGACAAGGCCATGTATTTTTCCAAAAGCCATCAGATGTTTTTAACATTTTTCGATGATTTACAGGGGCGAGCAGCCGATCGCCCTACCCCACCGCGCCAAGCTTAAACTAAATCATACCCGGGTCTATTTGAAGGCAGCAATATATTTTCCTGCAAATATTCCAAACTCTGGTACAACTGACTTTCAACATCCGCGGCTTGACGGGCGCTGTTGTTTGAAAGTTGTGAATCGCGTTAATAGACAAACAAAACCATTTCAAGCTAGTATGAATTAGATAAGGATATTATTAAAATGGAGCTTCAATGAGTGATAATGAAAAATTTCAATACTCCCATACTCCTGTTAATATTGAAAAATACAAAAATAATAAATTTGAAGTAACTCGTTCCAGAATCATTGAAAGCATGATACCTGACGGACAAAACAAAAATGCAATAGATATTGGAGCCGGACCAGGTTATTTTTCATCTATCCTTAAGTCCAGGAACTGGAAAACAACAGCAATTGATACAGATCCGGAAAATATTGAAAATTTAAAGAAAATCATAAATCAAGCTATTTTAGGTGATGCAATAAGCGAATTATCACATCTTGAACCGGATTCTTACGATTTGGTACTTGCACTGGAGCTTATTGAACATATGCCCAGAGAACTGGGTGAGAAACTCCTGAAGTTGATATATAAAACTCTCGTCCCCGGGGGCGCTTTATTAATTTCCACACCCAACAAACTTTCTCCTGAAGGTTTGGGTGGATATTATGTTGAAGAAAAATTAAGAGGGAAAAAATGGTACGCCTGGGACCATACCCATATCTATATTTATAGCTCTTTCGAAATAATACGTCTATTGAAAAGCTTCGGGTTTTCTGTAAGCCGTGTAACCGGATATTGGTATGAAGGAGATTTGCCTTTTGGCATCCACTGGCGACTACCAATAGAATCAACGGCTCGCGCTCCTTTCAATGTTTTTGGCTACAATATAATAATTGAATGCACAAAACCCTGATGCCATGGTGTATTGCCCCTGCCACCTCCACACCGCGGGATCAACATCCGCCTTGAGTGCCTACAAAAAAATATAACTCCCCGGGGCATCCAGCAAACCGGGTAATGGTAAATCAGATAGCACAGGCGCCTTGATTGACCGCCCGGACTGCTTCTTCAACCACGCAAACCACTCCGGCCACCATGAACCAGTGTGGTATCTGGCGCCAGCCAGCCACTGTTCAGGATCGTCATGTTCTGCCGGATTAATATAATAACCATATTTTTCACCGCCAGGTGGAATAATGATTCCGGCAATATGGCCTGAGCCGCCCAGCAGAAACTGTTTTTTTCCACTCATCATGCGAAAGCCATTATAGGTGGTTTTCCACGGGGCAATATGATCTTTTTTCGTGGAGACAAAAAACGTGGGAACGTCAATGCGCCTCACATCAAGCGGTGTGTGATGAATATGTATTTTCCCGGGTTTGACCAGATCATTGTGCAAATACATCCAGCGCAAATATTCAGAATGCATTTTAACCGGCATATTGGTTGCATCAGAGTTCCAGAACAGAATATCAAAAGGAACCGGCGGTTTGCCATGCAGATAATTTCTGATAAAAAAGGCCCAGACCAAATCACTTGCCCGCAGTGAGTTGAATGCCGTAGTCATAAAGTGCCCTTCAAGAAAGCCCTTTTCCTTCATATGCTCTTCCAGTTTGGAAATCTGTTGTTCATCGATAAAAACAGATATATCCCCTGGATCGCTAAAATCGATCATGGATGCCAGAAACGTGGCCGAACGGATAGATGTATCGTTTCGCGCTTTGTTATAAGCCAGCAACATGGACAGTAATGTCCCTCCAATACAAAATCCAAGTGTGTTCACCTGTTTGACCTGTAATTGCTTCTGAATCGTCTTGATTGCTGCAACAGGCCCTTCATGCAAATAATCAGCAATCCCCTTGCTGGCATGACGTGCATCAGGATTAACCCAGGATATAATGAAGACCGTAATTCCCTGCTCAACAAGCCAGCGTACAAATGAATTATTCACACTTAAATCAAGAATGTAATATTTGTTTATCCAGGGAGGAACAATCAAAAACGGGACGGATTTTACTGTCGCTGTCTGTGGTGTGTATTGAATCAATTCCATCAAATCATTTCTATAAATTACCTTGCCGGGTGTAATGGCAACGTTTTCACCCGGTTTGAAGGCATGTTTATCGGTCATGGTTACCACAAGACGAGAAGATCCCGCATCAATATCTGTCAGCAGATTTTGCAAACCCAATAATAAGTTTTTTCCATGACTTTGCAGGGTTTCAGCCATGAGTTTTGGATTGGTATGAATAAAATTATCAGGTGACAAGGCGTCAAGACACTGGCGCGAAAAAAACTGTACTCGCCGGGCCAGTTTTTCATCACCATAATCAATATGATCCAGTAACGAATGAATATGTTCCCTTGCCAGTAAATATTGCTGTCCAAGTAAACTGAAAAACGGATTATTGACCCATTCGTCACTGGCAAAACGCTTGTCGCTCACTGGCATGACCGTACCGTTCATGCAATGAGTGAGTTGATCTTCCCAGAGGCCCATCGCATCTTTCCACCAGGCCACTTGCATTTGCTGGACGGGTTCGGGATTGTTCAGCAAGGCTGTCGTCAGGGATAGATAGTTTGACGACAAATCAAGCCATTGTTCAATCATCTTTGGTACTTGTTCAGGTTGATGCTCTAAACGTTTCAACAAATCCAGACTTTTTTCCATCACAGCCTGGATAACATCCTGTAATCCTGCTTCCTGGTCCATTTAGCCTCGCACATTCAGATGAAATTATGCGCCCGTGAACATGCACAAGGCACGTTCACGCTGCATTCAGAAAGAATTATTTACCGTCTTTTTTAACCTTGGCTTCCTGGGCAACTGACAACATTGCCTTCTCAATAATCTGGAATGATTTTTGCATATAATCCAGTGCCTTGTGACCATTGGCTATGGCCAGTTCAAGTTGTTTTTCCAGCAAATCACCGGGCTTGGTTATTTTGGAAAATTCTTCCGGTTTGATATAGGAATAGCTTTGCAAGGTTTTCACGTTCAGTTCAGCAATGGCTTGAAATGGCTCCTGCGCTTTTTTCAACATATCCGACATTTTTTCAAAATATTCCTGATTCATCATATTCTCCTTCAAGTTTATATTGCACTGCACAATAAAATTATAGGCACTCTATCGCACATTTGTCAAAGTTAATGTCGAAACATGGTCTGCCATTGCTGGATGAACTGCTGACCCATCGTGCCCATCATTTGTTCCATCATTGATTTTATCGCCATATTCATAGGATGATGAGCCAGAATAATCAGCTGTCGCAACATATCAGGCGACAACAGTTGCGTTGACCCGGCTTCCATTTCCACAAAAATCTGCAACAAGGTGGCACTGGTAATATCCTTGCCACTGGCAGCCTCAAGCACTTGAAACGCCACACCGTCTATTACATAACGTTGCAAATCCTCAACCGTAATAAATTGACTGGTTTCAAGGTCATATAATCTGCGGTTTTTATATTTTTTAATAATCCGTGGTTTTGTCATATATCACCGAAATATTGCTCTGATGGCATGCGTTATATTTATAGTCTATATTTATTTATGTGATAGATAAACGGGGCAAGATTCTTCACATGAGGATATCGAAAATGAATAAACAGGAAAAAAATGACGATTCCGAAACCAGACATGATGATTTTTT
>CAZDYY010000174.1:0-4691 GCA_964509745.1 uncultured Legionella sp.
GGTCAATGTCACTGCAACCACTTTTTCATGCGCAATGACACTGGCGACCCGATCCTTATCCAGCAAGAAATGCTGAAACACATGCTCTGGAAAACCAGCCTCAAGAAACAACGCGGCAATGGCATTACCTGTCCCAGCTGAAATGGCTGCATGTTTAAGAATCGCAACATTTCCCGCCATCAGTGTGGGAGCTGCAAATCGAAAGACCTGCCAAAAGGGAAAATTCCATGGCATTATGGCCAGTACAATACCTCGTGGCTGATGACAAACCATGCTTTTTTTCATTTCGGTTTTAATCAAACGGGGCGCCAGATACTCTTCTGCATGATCTGCATAGTGTTCACAGACCCAGGCACATTTTTCAATTTCCATCTGTCCTGCACTCACGGGCTTGCCCATTTCCCGAGCCATCAGTATCGCGAACTCATCTTTTTTACTGCGCAACAACCCGGCCAGTTTATGCATTAATTTACTACGCATTGAAAACGATGTTCTTCTCCAGGCAAGATAACGTTCATGAGCCATATCCACAAGCCGGTTTACTTCGTCCTCCCTGAGCTCTTCAAAGGACTGGATGACTTGTTCTGTTGCCGGATTAACCGTTTCAATACGCATACTCATCTCCTGATTTCAATTTCTATCCCAAGTGTAGTATATTTGCGACAAATAATAATAATTAAAAAAGGAAAAATATGTTACATCATAAAAGGCTTGTCATCTTTCTTGTATCAGGTGTTATCTTTGCAAGCGCTAACGCCGAATCAACATTTCCACGTGGCTGTGAGGTTACAGGTTACGGCTTTGCAGACAACGATCTGGTTCTTAACGAAAAAGGTACACAAGCCTATTATCTCATCCAGAACCGATCTGAAAATAAAATCGAGCTCGAGCATTTTGAAACCAACCCGGATGTGTTCATGAGCCCCAAACTGGAGACTAAACTCGACACATCAAAATGGGCTGCATTTGCATCAGATGTTGAAAATATGCACTTTAGATGCTATACCCAACAAGGAAGCGAGAGAATAACAGTTAACTGCCGCGATGCACTGGATGTATGCCAGTATCCACGCGTGAAATTTGCATTAAGCAATATGGGAAATTACTGGGTTTCCACCAACAAACCACGTGACCAGGTGATCCATGAGTCCGTTGCAAAAGGTATTTTATTACGCTGGTAAACAGGAGAAAATTTTATGGCAAAAACACCTTCATCCATGTTGCCCCTGGGCACACAGGCCGCTGAATTTTCCCTGAAGGATGTTGTCAGTGGAAAAACTGTCAGCATGAGCAAACTGGAGCAACATCCTGGCACTGTTATCATGTTTATCTGTAATCACTGCCCGTATGTAAAACATGTGTTACCAGAGTTAATCCGGCTTGCAAATGATTATCTTCCCAAAGGGATCCATTTTATTGCCATCAGTTCTAATGATGTCAAAAACTATCCCGATGATGCGCCGGAGTTAATGAAGAAAAAAGCCCGGGAGTTAAAATTCCCTTTTCCATACTTGTTCGACGAAACTCAGGAAGTTGCAGTAGCCTATCATGCAAGATGCACCCCGGATTTTTTTGTATTCGATCACACCAATGCGCTGGTATACAGAGGTCAACTGGATGATTCAAGACCGGGAAATGACATTGAATTAACTGGTCATTCTATTCGTTCTGCCCTTAATTGTTTGCTCGCTGGAAAGCCGGTTCCTGCGGAAAATCAAAAGCCAAGTCTGGGATGCAATATCAAATGGAAGGATGAGATCAGATCACTGATTCATGAATAAAAGAATCATGATTCGCACCTCAACGTATGATGAGGCGCGAATCATGACAGAGTACTTATTTTCCGGCAACAATCTCAACTTGCAATTTAGCAGTCACATCACTGTGCACCAGAATATCAATGACATATTGACCAACTGAGTGCAAAGGACCTTCCGGCATTGCAATTTCACGCTTGCTGACTTCAACAGAGCGTGCCAGCAAAGCATCCTTGATCTCGGATGGACCAACAGAACCGTATAATTTACCTTCGTCACTGGCTTGTGCAGCAATCGTAATCAACAGATCATTCAGCTTCGCAGCGCGTTGTTCTGCCTGAGCAAATAACTGAAGTGCTTTTTTCTCAAGCTCTGCACGACGCTGTTCAAAATGAGCAAGATTTTTTTCTGTAGCGAATACAGCCTTGCTTTGCGGAATCAGGTAATTACGACCATAACCTGGTTTGACATTAACCTTGTCACCCAAATTACCCAGATTTTTGATCTTTTCCAATAAAATAACTTGCATTTTACTAACCCCTTAAGTTGTTTTACCTGCAGTAACAGGCAGATATAACCTCAAATTAAATACACTATCCAATGATCCCAAAATTACGTAAAAAGGTAACATGACAAATGGCATGAATAACAGTGGGATAACCAGCAACAGCATGGCTCCCCGCACTTTTTTTCCATCAAGGACATGAGCTCCGAGGCTCAATCCAGCTGCCAAAAAATACATCACCAGCAAAGGCAGCATATTCATTGCCAGAAATTTACCTTGCTGCGCGGCTATCAGCATTAACACCAGCATGGCCAGTCCGGCTTTACTGCCTCGCAGTGACAACATTTCCTTCCGGTATCCACCTGGATAAAACAATTGACTCTGCACTGAGCGCGCCATCGTCAATGATATACTGGTAGAAAAAACCAGACCTGCAAGTTGAATTCCAAACAGGTAATTGGCCAGGATGTGTTGATTCAAGCTGCCTGTGTTATTCACAAGCTTTGACAACACACCTGGTTGTATTTCCTGCATCGCGGATAATACATAACGATATTGAGCCATAATAAATTCAGGCATAAATATCTGCAGTAATACCGCACTCAACGACGCAAACAGAAAAAATCCCGTTGCCACTGCACGCCAGCTTGCTGTCATTCCCAAAATGCATGCCGCCAGAAAAAGCGGTATGAATGTCAACAAGGTATTCACTACTGCCGAAAACACTGATACTGAGAAAAGCGAGCACGCCAGAAACGCAGTCATAACCGGCATCAGCAACATCAAGCCATCACGCCAGCCTTTTTTCAATACCACCAGGGCAATCACTGCCTGGGACAACCAGGTCGTGAAAGGTATGGTTGCCAGAAACACAGCACACATCAATGCATACCGGCTATTTTCCAGCAAACGCAGCCCTTGCTGGCGCATGAAACCTTTTACGTCAATCATGGTTATCTATGGCTGTCGCAATAAGGCAACAATCCAAGGAATCGCGCCAGTTTAATGGCTGAAGTGACACGACGTTGAAATCGCGCTTGTATGCCAGTAATACGGCTGGGTACGATTTTACCTGTTTCACTAATGTAATTTTTTAAAAGATTGACATCTTTATAATCTATTTCAATGGCGCCTTCAGTAAAGCGAGCCATTTTTTTACGTCGAAAATAAGTTGACATGAAGGTTTCTCCTTAAGCTGCGCGAGTTTCTTTTTCTTTCTTCATCATGATCGATTCACCGGTAATCGCTTCTTTCTGAAGTAGAATCAAGTTTCTGATAATGGCATCGTTAAATTTAAATGCTGTTTTCAGTTCATCAAGTGCTTCCTGATTGCATTCAATATTCATCAAAATATAATGCGCTTTGTGTACATCGTTGATTGGATAAGCCAGTTGTCTGCGACCCCAGTCTTCCTTGCGATGAATAACGCCTTCATGTTTGGTAACAATGCTCTCATAACGCTCAACCATTGCGGGAACTTGCTCGCTCTGATCAGGGTGTACAAGAAACACAATTTCATAATGTCTCATGGTATCTCCTTGTGGATTAAAGCCTTCTTGAAAATTACTTCAAGTAAGGCAAGGTAAAGGAACACAATGTCCCTTAAAGCGGGCTTATAATAACTGATTTGAAACAAGAAGGAAAACAATTTTTATGCCATCTGGACTAATGCCACCCACGCAAGCAGTCATTATCACCGGTCCAGGAATGAAAAAATTGTATTTTTAGATTACTTTATGTTATAACCCATTAAAAAATAATAAGAAAAACAAGGTTTATTATGAAAATTGAAATGCTGCCATTTGAAGAACCCCTGATACTCAATATTAATGGTGAAGTTGTGCAACTTCTTGCTTTTAAAACCCAGGAGCATGGCAATATCAAGTTCGGGGTCAATGCGCCCAGATCAGTCAAAGTTCATCGTGAAGAAATTTATCATGCAATCAAGCAAAAGGAAGAGCTGGAAGGCGTCGTTTAACTCTTTGTCATCCCGGGCATTCCCGGGATTCAGCAGAACGTCCCGGGACAACAAAAGCGTTATAATCCATGTGCCTTGAACCGATCACCATGCTGTGTTTCAAGCCTGGCAAACAGCTCATTCAACTTGTCCTGACCGAAGTGTTTGGCATAATGTAACGGCCCACCACGAAATGGTGCAAATCCGGTTGCAAAGATCATACCGCCATCCAGCAAGTCAGCATCCGCTACCACCCCTTCACGCAAACACATCGCCGCTTCATTTACCATGCGTAAAATCAGGCGATGCTCAATTTCCTTGTCACGTTTCGGGCTGGTGATTTTTTGTTTTACAGGCTTGCCATTTACATAGCGATAAAATCCTTCACCGGATTTACGACCCAGTTTTCCTGCTGCGACCAAATCACGTATTTTTTGCGGAACAGTACCACCAAAATGAGCAGTTAAATTCT
>CAZDYY010000175.1:0-4678 GCA_964509745.1 uncultured Legionella sp.
CCGGTTGACCATATCGCATGCCCAGGGCAATTTTATACTCTGAGCCTGTTTTTTCCTGTAATCTGGCGCACAGTTGCTGGCTATATAATAGTAACGGTGAACCTTCGGCTGTCCATATTGCCTGATAGGCATGTGCAGAACGGCGTGGCCTGAAAGGAAGAATAAATGCATACAGCAGCAGATAACGAAGCGGCGCTGGCAGATCAATGACGCGTTTGTCCGAGAGGAATTCACGCAGGTAACGGCGCACGGCCGGGGTATCCGGGGAGTCTGGTGAGCCGATGTTAATCAGCAGCAACCCCTTTTCCCCGGACTCGAATTCATTCATCCCGGTTTCCAGGGTGACGTTCGTATTCATTATATATTCTTCCCGTGATGCACAGATTATAAAAATTGTACTGTACTGCCTTGTGTTGTGTAACTCAAGTAAGGAGCATTGCCAAAACTCTTGCAACTGGCGTTAAAAAGCGCATAATAACTGTAATTTTGACGAACGACTTTAACTATGAAACAAACAGTTGGGCAATTAGTAGAGAACGCATTGCAGGTTTTGAAGGACGCAGGCCATATTCCAATGGATGTGGTGGTGGACTTCAAGGTTGAGCGCACCCAGGATGCATCGCATGGCGATTTTGCCACCAATGCAGCACTTGTGCTGGCCAGGCCATGCCGGATGCCGCCGCGTAAAATTGCGGAATTGCTGGTGCCGGCGATTGCCGCCCATCCTTTGCTTGAACGGGTTGAAATTGCAGGCCCGGGTTTTATCAATTTTTTTATGCGAGCGACCGAACGTGCCCAGGTAATTGCCCATGTTTTGAATCAAGGAGAGACCTTCGGGCAAAGCCGGCTTGGCCAGGGAAAAAAGGTGCTGGTGGAGTTTGTTTCGGCCAATCCAACAGGTCCCTTGCATGTTGGACATGGTCGAAGCGCAGCATTTGGTGCAAGTCTGTCCAATCTGCTGGTGGCTGCTGGATATAATGTCAGTCGCGAATATTATGTGAATGATGCCGGTCGACAAATGAACATCCTCGCCGTTAGCGTCTGGATGCGTTATTTGATCCTGGCTGGTGAACCGGCAGTGTTCCCGACAAATGCCTACAAGGGTGATTATGTGCAGGCTCTGGCAGAGGAATTATATGCCACATACGGTCGCGAGTTTGTACATTCCTGGTTTGTGATTACAGAAACTCTGCCTGCAGATGAACCACAAGGTGGTGATAAAGAACTTTATATTGACGCATTGATTGAATGCGCGAATCGCTTGCTGGGGCATTCCGGGTTTGCAATATTTCATCAAAAGGCATTAAGTTCAGTGCGTGATGATATCAAAAATGATCTGACTGATTTTGGTGTGGAGTTTGATTGCTGGTTTTCCGAGCAATCGTTGTTTGATAATGGATCGATTCAAAAAGGTATTCAGGCATTGAAGGATGCAGGACACACTTATGAGCAGGCCGGTGCCTTGTGGTTTCGCGCTACAGCATTTGGTGATGAAAAGGACAGGGTTCTGGTGCGGGCGAATGGACAAACGACCTATTTTGCATCGGATGTCGCCTATCACTGGAATAAATATGACCGTGGTTTTGATCGCGTGATAGACATTTTCGGGGCTGACCACCACGGATATGTAACACGCATGAAAGCCGCGGTCCGTGCCCTTGGGCATGATGACAGTGCAATTGATGTGTTGCTGGTACAATTTGCCACCCTGTTTCGTCATGGCGAGCGGGTACAAATGTCAACCCGGAGCGGTTCATTTGTGACGTTGCGTGAATTGCGCGAAGAAGTAGGACGTGATGCGGCGCGCTTTTTTTATGTGACCCGCAAACCCGAACAACACATGGAGTTTGATCTGGATCTGGCCAAATCTGAATCCAGTGATAATCCGGTATACTATATTCAATATGCCCATGCGCGAATCTGCAGTGTTCTCAGACAGTTGAACGAGCGTGGCCTGAGCTGGAATGAGCGTACTGGTCTTGATTCACTGGCCTTGCTGACAGAGCCGCAGGAGCTGGCACTGGTGGCGTTGCTGGATCGTTATCCCGATCTGATTGAACTGGCAGCAAGATCATGTGATCCTCACCAGATAGCCTTTTATTTACGTGAGCTGGCAACGGGGCTGCATGGATATTATAATGCAGTACAGCTTCTGTGTGAGCAGGAGGCTTTACGCTGTGCGCGCTTGTGTTTGTTAAAGGCTGTTCGCCAGGTGTTGTGTAATGGTATGCAATTATTGGGTGTTTCTGCTCCCGAGAGTATGTGATGGCCGGAAATTATAAGAAAAAAAGCGCACCACAACGTAGCGGCAATTTGCTGGGGCAACTGCTGTTGATTTTTGTGGTGTTTGTTGCAGGTTATATGAGTGCGTCGCTATTTGATCTGACCCGCCTGATGGCCTGGGTTAACACCAGTCTGCTAGCTAAAAACAGTGCACAATTGATTATCAAGCCTGGTGTGCAGCAAGCGC
Source organism: uncultured Legionella sp. (assembly GCA_964509745.1). Taxonomy (GTDB): domain Bacteria; phylum Pseudomonadota; class Gammaproteobacteria; order Legionellales; family Legionellaceae; genus DDPF01. The sequence goes on from CAZDYY010000175.1 coordinate 2,471, forward strand.
AGTTGCCCAAGCCAAAGTTTGAATTTTATACCTTGCTTGCCAATGAAAAGGTCGCTGGCTCTTCCTCGCAAGCACCAGCGGTCCAGCCCGCCCAGCCTGCCAAAGTGTTGCCCTTGCACGAACCGCTGGCTCCTGTGGCAACACTCGCTGCGACAACGCCTGCGCCGGTTGTGGCAGCTGAAAAAGCTCCGGCAGTGGTTGCCAGCAGCAATGAAAACTATCTGGTTCAGGTGGCTTCGTTTAAAAGCATGCAAGAGGCTGAACGAATGAAAGCTTCTCTTGCGATGAAAGGCATTGATGCGAAAATTGCCACTATCAACCAGGGGCAAATGTACTGGTACCGTGTGGTGATTGGCCCCTTTTCTTCCAAAGCTCGCGCACAACAGGCGCAACAGGCGTTTGCCAGAAGCGAGCACATTATGGGCATGATTCGCAGAATGGATGCTTGACTGAATCAGCCTTAATCATGACCGCGTAGCGGTGAGAATTTGATTGTATGACCCAAAAAACTATTTTTCGGGACTCATTCCTGATTGCAGGAATCATGTGTCACTCAGGTTGTGGCTTTGTTTTGAGGGACTTGCTGCAGGACTGTCTGAAGGAATGCATACGAGAAAAACTGTTGCCGAAAGATGCGGTGCTCATTCCGTATCCCGAGCCGGAATCGATGGGGCTGCACCGGGTATGGGTTATTATTGAAAGTGCTGCTCAAACCTTTAATAACCTGCAGCAGCCGGCAACGCTTCATGCCAGGTTTCAACAGGCAATTGCCTCTTACCCTGGCTTTGAGGTAATGGACAATGATTCCGGCATGCCGGAAAAGCAGGTACGACAGACAAATCGCATTAATGTTCTGGTTAACTTTATCACCATGTGCGCGATTGCGCTCGCATCGGTTATTTTTCCACCCTCCTGGCCATTAACCATTGGTTTAACGGCTTTGTCGCTGTTAACGACAGCCTATACAGCCAGACATTATTTCACCCGGTTTTTTTATAACATGCGGCAAGGCAAGCTGGCGAACATGACAACTACCATTACGCTGGGCTGGTTGTTTTCTGTTGCGCACGCTGTTTTTCATGCGATAACGATGCCCATGATGAATGGTTTGTTCATGGAGTTGATGATGCCTTCGTTTCTTATGGGGCTTGTCAATGGCATGGATGAAATAAGGCAGCGGGTGTTGCTGGGATCTGGTAAAATGCAGATGCGGGGTCTGAAAAATTTGTTTCCAGAGATGGCAGAGGAATATCAAACCTGTTCACCTGCGTTTGAATTGCTGGGTATGGAAAAAAAGCATTCGCTGAAACCAGGCATGTATATCCAGGTAAAACGTGGCGAATGTTTTCCGGTCGATTGCAAAATTGTACAGGGTCATGCCCTTGTTGATGCATCGGTTTTAAACGGCGAAATGCGTCAATATAAACGACAGGATGACAAGGTTCCCGCCGGGGCGATCAATCTTGGCCAGACCGTGACCGTCTGTGTGCTTGAAGATGCATATAACAGCACCATTAATGAATTATTGTTTTGTGCCAATCGGGCTGCGGTGAAAAATACCCCGGTCCTGCCAGATTCCCGGTTTGTTATTTTCTATGCTGGCCTGATTTCAATTACAGCCGTTGCCGCTGTTGCCCTGCCGTTTTTTGCCGGCGTATTATCCATGCCGCTGGTGTTGCAGAACATGACGTCAGTGCTTTTTGCAGTTTGTCCCTGCACCATGGCCCTTGCACATCAACTGCCGTACCTGCTGGGTGTTTACCGGCGTAATGACCATGGCATTATTTTGCGCGATGAACACATGGCACGCCAGGTCCAGGAGCCACACACCATAATTTTTGATAAAACCGGTACGCTGACGACAGGTAACAGCAGTGTAGAGTCAGCAGAGGGTATTTCTGATGAATTGTGGCATAGAATCTATTTGCTGGAAAAAGAAGCGGGGGGGGATCATCCCTTGGCCAGGGCTCTGATGGACGAGTATCGGTCAAAAAATAAAGGCAAGATAAATACTGGCAAGATGATGTTTAGCCAGGTCGAAGAGCCGGTTATTGATGAAAACAATCAGGGATTGTCAGCATGCGTGCAAGGCAGACAAATCCATATTGGCAATGATAAATATATCAGACAATTTTGTAACATTGGCAGTGTGGATAGCAGCAAGCTGAAGCAAGGGCTTACACCGGTATATATTGCTGAAGACAGGGT
>CAZDYY010000176.1:0-3202 GCA_964509745.1 uncultured Legionella sp.
GTTTTAATTGAGACATTGATTGCTCTGGGTGCTAAAGTCCGATGGTCTTCCTGTAATATTTTTTCAACGCAGGATCATGCGGCCTCTGCAATCGCTGCGACAGGTGTTCCTGTGTTTGCCTGGAAGGGGGAAACTGAAGACGAATACTGGTGGTGTGTTAAACAAACCCTGCGCGGTCCGGATGGCTGGACACCCAATTTATTACTGGATGATGGCGGTGATTTGACACAAATTATTCATCAGGATTACCCTGAGCTTCTGGCAGAAATCAAGGGTGTATCAGAAGAAACCACCACCGGTGTTGCCAGATTGTATGAGATGGCAAAACGCAATGAGTTGAAAATGCCGGCAATTAACGTTAACGATTCCGTGACCAAGTCCAAATTTGATAACCTGTATGGCTGTCGCGAATCTTTGCTGGATGGTTTGAAACGCGCAACCGATGTGATGATTGCAGGTAAAATTGCCTTGATTCTTGGTTATGGGGATGTGGGCAAAGGTTGCGCCCAGGCATTGCGGGGGCAGGGTGCTACAGTGTATATCGCTGAAATCGATCCGATTTGTGCCTTGCAGGCTGCCATGGAAGGATACCGCGTGGTTACCCTGGATGATGTTGCCAGACAGGTTGATATTGTTGTGACTGCTACGGGTAATTTTCAGGTCGTGACGCTTGAACATGTTGCGCGCATGAAAAACCAGGCGATATTGTGTAATATCGGTCATTTTGATTCTGAAATTGATATTCAGGGCTTGCGCCAGTATCAGTGGGAAAACATCAAGCCCCAGGTTGATCATGTGATTTTCCCGGACGGCAAGCGCATTATTGTTCTGGCTGAAGGGCGTCTTGTGAATCTGGGTTGTGCGACAGGTCATCCAAGTTTTGTGATGTCTGCCTCATTTACCAATCAGGTTCTGGCGCAGATGGAATTATTCCAGCGTGCTGAACAATATGCCAACCAGGTTTATGTATTGCCCAAGCATCTGGATGAAAAGGTAGCGAGACTGCATCTGGATCGGATTGGTGCGAAGCTGACCCGGTTGACCAGGGAACAGGCTGAGTACATTGGCGTTCCTGTCAGCGGACCATTCAAGCCGGATCATTATCGATACTGAGAACTGTTGTCGTCAAACGGCGCGAAGCGGGGGCAGGCTAGAGGCTGTTGACAACTCAGCTCTCGTCGTCCCGCGGCTTGTCCGCGGGATCCATTTCGATCTACTCCTGTGCAATAGTCTTGATTATTGCGCAAGATCTCTGGATCCCGCGGACAAGCCGCGGGACGACGGGGTTTGGAAGATGAATGGTCAACAGACCTTAGATGGAATACCCCCGTTTCGGCCGGTTTACCGGCATTTCGGGTTCATTTCTTTCCAGCGAGGTACTGGTCATTCTGCCGGTCTCGGCAAAAATAGACAAATTTTTGATTGAGGTGACTTTGAGCAAGTCGTCCTTATAGGTTTCCCTGAATTGTTCCAGCTCATCACAGAGAGCGTCATATTCCTCATAAGCCGGATATACCATGCGAACCATGCTGGTGGCGTCCATGGCATAATAGAATCCAAGCCCTGAGAGGGCAGTCAGGGCAATGATGGCCCATCCAAGCGGTGTTCCAATCAGTGAGGCGGCCATTAAAGCCATCATGTAATGAGCAAAAAAATAACTGCCAGCTACACTCGACAGCGCGCCAAACGCAATCACGCCAAAGTTCATGATATCATTCAGCACAGATTCGGGGTATGGAACCGGATTGGCCTGTTTATTGCGCAAGTCTTCGTTGATTAATTTGACCAGTTTTCGGTAGTCGTCAAACAGCGTTTGATCGATCGACATGATGTATGCTGTTCGGAGAAGATCATTGATATTTTTTGCTGATTTTACCTGTCTGGAACAGGTGTCGATCAAGCCGGCAAAAACAGTAATTCCATCTGGAAACCCGAGTGCTTCCTTGATGAATGATACTTCAAATGCATAGAATAGGATGCTGCTGAGTACGGTAAAGACAAAAGATGCAGTGAACAGGGTCAGGTTGGAGATGCCCGGAATCAGGGTAAATAATTCTGATCCAAACAGATAGCTTTCGGCAATGCTTTCAAACATGCCAAACACGAGAACAAAATAATACAGCATTTCCCAGTGGCGCGGCTTAAGCCATGTGGCCGGCTTTGGTTTTTTTTGTTGAGGGAGAGAGTATTCTTCCGGCATTTTTTTCCGGATGATGGCTTCAAACTCCAGAATCAGTTCAAGTTTTTTTTCTTCAATTGGGGCGAGAATGCCCGGGTCAGTTGGTTGGACAGGATCAGTATTGGCAGATGGGGGTTGGCTGGACAATGCTTCAAAATCACGGATCAGCTGTTGAATGCGCTGGTTTTCAGCACTGGCAGAGGTGATTGTCAGAAAGCATGAATCGGCCATTGGTCTGTCAGGATGAATTTAATTGGCGCAGTTTAACACAAAAAATGACCAGTTTAAAGGTTTGTTCTTTTTTAACTGCCCGAACGTTGCGCCAGACGCTTCGGACCTGCGGGACAAGCAGTCGAACAGACGTGTTGTGTCCTTGGATGAGGAGTGAGCAGTTATGGATGCGGTCTATAAACTTACTGCAAAAACCTATAAAATGGCTTACTTTAGATTTTTTAATAGCAGCCATGCCTAAACGAACTGATATTCAATCCATCCTCATTCTCGGCGCAGGCCCGATTGTCATTGGCCAGGCGTGTGAATTTGATTATTCCGGCACGCAAGCAGTACGGGCTTTGAAGAAGGAAGGCTACCGGGTGATTCTGGTTAATTCCAACCCGGCGACCATTATGACGGATGCAGAACTTGCTGATGCAACCTACATTGAGCCCGTGCTGTGGCAGGAAGTGGCGCGAGTGATTGAAAAAGAGCGACCCGATGCCCTGTTGCCGACCATGGGCGGGCAAACGGCCTTGAATTGTGCGCTGGATTTGGTGCGCGAAGGTGTTCTGGAAAAATATGGCGTGGAGTTGATTGGCGCCAGTCGGGAGGCGATTGATAAAGCAGAGGACCGCGAGAAGTTTCGTTTGTTAATGAAAAAAATCGGTCTTGACATGCCACGTTCGGCTATTGCTCACAGCCTGGAAGAAGCGTTGTCTGTGCAAGCCAGACTGGGATTTCCTGCCATTATTCGACCATCATTTACCATGGGTGGCAGTGGCGGGGGAATCGCATATAACCGGGAGG
>CAZDYY010000176.1:3212-4672 GCA_964509745.1 uncultured Legionella sp.
TTGAAGAAATTTGTCTGCGGGGTCTTGAATTATCGCCAACCCATGAGCTGTTGATAGATGAGTCCGTGCTGGGCTGGAAAGAATATGAAATGGAAGTGGTGCGGGACAAACATGACAATTGCATTATCGTCTGCACCATTGAAAACCTTGATCCCATGGGAGTACACACCGGGGATTCCATTACCGTAGCGCCGGCACAAACGTTGACAGATAAAGAGTTCCAGCGCATGCGAGATGCATCCATTCGGGTGTTGCGTGCGGTGGGGGTTGATACTGGCGGGTCGAACGTGCAATTTGCCATTAATCCTGAAGACGGGCGGATGCTGGTGGTGGAAATGAATCCGCGTGTATCACGCAGTTCGGCCCTGGCGTCCAAGGCGACAGGCTTTCCGATTGCCAAGGTTGCTGCCTTGCTGGCAGTCGGTTATACGCTGGATGAACTGGCCAATGAAATTACCGGTGGCAAAACGCCCGCGTCATTTGAGCCCACCATTGATTATGTTGTCACAAAAATCCCGCGATTTAATTTTGATAAATTCCCGCAAACCTCGCCAATTCTGTCAACACAGATGAAATCAGTCGGTGAGGTCATGGCGATTGGAGCCACATTCCAGGAGTCATTGCAAAAGGCGATCCGGAGCCTTGAGATAGATCGCTGTGGTTTGAACCCGTTATTCAAGCAAGGCGAAATGGCTGTATTACGTGGTTATTTGCGCGAGCCTTCGCCTGATCGGTTGTGGTATATCGCTGATGCCTTTCGACATGGTGTCTCACTGGATGAAATCTATCAGGAAAGCAAGGTCGACCCCTGGTTCTTAAGGCAAATTCAGGAACTGGTGCTGATAGAAAACAAACTGGCTGGCAAAACACTCAGTGATCTGGATAACATGGCCATGCGCCAGCTCAAGCGGCGTGGATTTTCTGATGCATATCTGGCCCGTCTTTTACATTGTACTGAAGATGAGGTCAGGCAGCACCGGTTGCAGCTGGGGGTGGTGCCGGTATATAAACGCATTGACTCTTGCGCTGCAGAATTTGCAAGCGACACAGCTTACCTCTATTCCTGTTATCAAACGGCCTGTGAGGCACGACCTGAAACCAGTTTGAAAAAGATCATGATCCTTGGTGGCGGGCCAAACCGCATTGGTCAGGGAATCGAGTTTGACTATTGTTGCGTTCATGCGGCCATGGCCCTGCGGGAAGCTGGTTATCAAACGATTATGGTGAACTGTAATCCGGAAACCGTTTCTACAGATTTTGATACATCAGACCGGCTGTATTTCGAGCCAGTTACCCTGGAAGATGTTCTGGCGATCGTTGATGTTGAAAAGCCGGCTGGCGTCATTGTGCATTATGGCGGTCAGACCCCGCTAAAACTCGCACGCAAGCTGGAAGCCAATGGTGTACCCATTATTGGTACATCGCCGGATGCAATTGATGAAGCGGAAGATCGTGAACGG
>CAZDYY010000177.1:0-4670 GCA_964509745.1 uncultured Legionella sp.
CGTTATTTTTATACGGATGATATCGAGTATGACGAAGCCGCTGTTAAAAAACATTTGCGTCCAGTGACACTGGAACCCCTGACTGCACTGCATGAGCGCCTGGCACAAGTGACGACCTGGGAGCGGGATGAGTTACAGGGGTGTGTGAATGACGTCAGCGCAGAATTTGACATAAACATGAGTAAAATTGCCCAGCCCTTGCGTGTTGCCGTAACCGGCAGCAGCATGTCACCGTCGATTGATATGACCTTGACGTTACTGGGGAAACAGCGTGTGTTGAGTCGCCTTGAGCGGGCGCTTGGCTGGATAGCAGAGAGGAAGGAGCAGGGGTGAGCGGCTCTTAATAAAATAATCCAATCGGCAACGCATACAACTCCAGACCCTGTTGATTGAATGGCAAAATATTCCGGCCTGTATAAAATACAATACCACCAGTAAATGATGGGCCGGAAAATTCTGCCAGCTTGATTAAATTACGAAAATCCCGTGAATTGACGCTGGATGATGCTTTGATTTCAATACCCAAAATTTTGCCATTGCCTTGCTCCAGCAACAGGTCGACTTCGTGTTGTTTTTTATCTCTGAAATGAAGTACTTCTACTGGCTCTGAAGACCAGGTTGCATGTTTGATCAGCTCCATATAAATAAAGCTTTCCAGTAATCCACCATAATAAGAGCTGGCAAGTAATTGTTCTTCCTGATGCAAGCCTAAAAAATGGCAAGCCAGACCTGTATCCACCATGTGTAATTTTGGCATGGTGGTTGCCAGACGTTTCCCCGTGTTCTTCAAATAAGCGGGGACACGTTTTACGATAAACATTAATTCCAGAATCTCGATGTATGCTTTTACTATTTTCTCATCAAGTCCAAGATCGTTAGCCACATTTGCATATTTCAACAAATTACCGCTTAACGCAGCTAAATAGGGGATCAATGCTTTTAATTTTGAATGATAATCACCACGTGCAGCATAAAGCGTTTCAAAATCCTTGAAAAGGCGTCCTTCAACATATGATTTAAACCATACTTGCTTGCCTCGCTGGCTTTTACTGATGACTTCAGGATATCCCCCATTGAGTATGCTACGCGCAAGCGTTTCGCGATAAACAGGAGACGTTTCAACGGATTGAAAATTACCGGCACTTAAATAATCAATCATGTTTCTTCGTTGGCCTGTGATTTCTCCGATAGATAATGGGTAAAGTTCAATTCTTGCCATGTGTCCAGGTAATGCTTCTTGTACTTTTGCCGAACGAAAAATATCTGTTGACCCGGTTAAAATGAATTTTCCTTTTTCATCCGGGCGTAGATTATCAGACGCCTCCTTGATAGCGGTAATCAAATGAGGAACATATTGAAATTCATCAATAATGATTTTTTTTTGGTTCAAGGAGTGAATAAAACCTTCAGGATCAAGATGTGCGGATGCAAATACAGCGTTATTATCCAGCGTGAAGTAGTTATATCCGAGTTTTTCTGCAACTGAACGCACGAACGTGGTTTTTCCTGCTTGACGTGGTCCTGTTAAATAAATAATACGAAACTCGTTTAGTAATTCGTTGAAAACCGGTTCAATATCACGATAATACATAAAACACTCAGTTGATTATCATGGTGTTAGCATAGACCTTAATCCGGAAAAAATCCACATTTAATCCGGAAAATTACTGTCGTTAATCCGCAAAATCCATGGGGTTATTCCGGATAATTCCTGATTTGGCCTGTTTGTTACAACGTAGCATTTTTTTAGACTTGAGTTGTGGTTACCCCGCTATTTCCCATGCAGTTTAATTAAGTCATAATATGCATTAGAAAAATCATGAGGCTTCAAACAGGGACGAATACATGAGAAAATGGATCATTCTGTCGGGTGCTGGTCTATTGTGCCCGGTTATTGCTGCAGCACAAATCCACCCCGTGGTTAATATTGCAGCGGGTGTGGATACGGCGTCTGTATCAACGCAATCGACGATTGGCATGATCGCGCCGTTTACCAATACTTATCTCGGAACCAATGCGAATAATACCCAGGTACTTGCGGGATTATTTCTCGGTGGAGAAACAGAGCTGCCTTCCCAATGGCGCTGGCAGTACGGGGTGCGATTTTTCCAGACGGATGCGTTTGATGTACAGGGTGATGTGTATCAATTCTCTGATCCGCTGTTTTACAACTTGACCTATCAATACGAGATCCGCAATCGCCGGGTGATGGCCGAAACAAAACTGTTCGCTACATTTAAATCCAGCTGGCATCCGTATGGCGTGGCTGCTGTTGGTGAGGCATTTAATTTTGCCGGGAACTATCAGGAAATTCCGCTGAGCTCCACCAGTGTCCCGATGCAGCAGCCTTTTCAGGATCATACAACGAGTGATTTGGCGTATTCTTTTGGCCTGGGGCTGGATTACAGCTGTACGCAACACATGCGCATCGGGGCGAGTTATCGCTGGTCTGAGCTGGGCAAAGCATCACTTGGAACCTCGCCCATTCAGGACAGCACCTCGACCATTCAACATTCCCGATTACAAGCCAGTGAATTTTTAGTGGAGCTCAGTTATGTTGTTTAATTATTCGCTTAAATGCACAGCTGTTGCTGGTGCTCTTTTCGTATCAACGCTGTGCAGCAGTGCCAGTACCCCCGTTTTTTTAGTCACCCCGCGTGCCAAGGCAACGTCTCCATTAATGAGCGGTCAAACGGGAACGGCTATTTATGAAATCACCAATAACAGCAACCGGGATCTTGCCAATATCGGTGTGACGAATTTGCCGGCGGGAGTGAGTCTGGTGCAGGGGCTGGATTATGATTATTGCGTTTTTCCCGTCACCCTGGCAGCAGGGGATCATTGTTTGATTAAACTTGCGATTAACAGCTCAGTCAGTGGTGATGTGCATGGCGGGCCCAAAGTATGTTATTCCGCAACCAATCCTGTTTATTGCAGCCAGCCGTTTGCGGTGGATCAGTTGTCTGTGAATATTTCACGTGCGTCCGGTACCTGCGATGACAATGTTGCCAATTTTAATAACGCCATGGCCATGCCGTTTGATATCCCCCCGGTCAAAGGGACCGGCTGGGGGCCTGCCCATAATCATTTCCCGTTAAGTACCAGCAATCCTGATCTTGCCGCCTGTGCGACCGATACGCCGGACGGGAATCGCTGGCAGCAACGCCGCATCATCGCGGCCGCTGATTACTGGATCAAACAAAAACTAAACTATTGTGAACACCATACACCTGATTTTCAGACTCCGGTCAGCCAGCGGCATAATATTTATGGCGCGCCGAATGGTGGTTATTGCAATGCGGTTGTTGATCTGGACCCGTCTTCGGTTTATTACAACCAGCAGGCACGCTGGAATTACAGCGGCACGGGTGCTGAAACGATTCGCAACTGGGGAACTGCTGATTCCACTGAAGGTGCCGGGGCTATGTGGTTCGGTTTTGATTGCAGCAATTATACGTCATGGCTTTACGATTTTGCGCTGGGTATTCAAATTGATGCGGTTGTGTCGGCACAGGCCGGGCAAACCGAGCAATCCAAAATTCAGGAGTCTCCATTGCTGGGTCCCAACAACGGTGGCGCAGGTGGTCCCTATGGCGCAGGGTATCTCGTGTGCAAGGATGGAACAGCAGATACAGCCACCACAACCTGTGCAGGCGCTGGCAACCCGTATATTTCAACGATAGACAGTTCAGGCGATTATCATCCGGATGATGTCACGGTGGAAGAGTTAACAGCTGCCCTGCAGCCGGGTGACCTCATTTATGTGGCCGGCGATCTGGATGCAAATACCCACGTTCCCAAAGTCACGCACGTTATCATGTGGGTGGGGAAAACCATTGGCACGGGGGCTGATCAAATCAAACCCCGGCAAATCGCTCCCAATGAATTGTGTTATCACCATGACCAGTGGGTTCCGGTCAATGGACAGCCTGTGATTACCGACAGCCATTATCAGGGCGCAGATTATCGCATGCTGACGAAATGTTTTTATATGGATAATATATGGGCTGTGAGAAGGATTATCCCGACACCATAGAACTAAGACTTTCTCTATTCTTGCCGATAACAAGATACGAACCCATCAACCGGTGAATCATCATGATAGAGAATCATATAGCATATAAAATAACCAGGGACGCTGCGGGCCTTGTGTGTACCCAGTCGGAGTTTGAAAAGGATAAGATGCTGGATTTGTTAAATGAAATCCAGCACCAGAACACCAAAGGTATTTACTGGATTTTCAAGGAATTAAAAGGCAAGCCACAAGAGGCATTGTGTATTATCGATTGCAGCCATGGCCGGATTTACTATCATCATTCCGGTGTAGTGGATAATATTGCAGATACGATTAAACAATTAAGCAAGGATAAATGATGCTGGTTACTTTTTTTTGTGATGCGCATGAAAATGTTGTCATGTTTGGCAGTGTGGCACAGAAGTTGTTGCACCTGATGGGAAACAGCGGTACGGTTCCTGGCGCTATTCTGGCTGAAGATGTGGCCGAAGCCCTGGCTCGTCTGGAGCAGGGGATTGAACGGGAAAAGCAAAAACCGGTCCCGTCAGAATTGGATGATGACAGGGAGCCCCAGGTAAGCCTTGCCCATCGCGCACTGCCTCTCATTGCAATGCTGAAAAATGCGATCAGGCAGGAATGCAATGTGATGTGGTCC
>CAZDYY010000178.1:0-4666 GCA_964509745.1 uncultured Legionella sp.
ACTGAATGTCCAGCTTGGCAGCCACGAATACCCGATTTATACAGGCAACAAACTGTTGCATGATGCCGGGTTACTGCAACGCCATGTGCAATCGGATCAGGTGTTGATTGTCACCAATGCTACGATAGCCCCTTTATATCTTGATACCGTCCGCCAGGCTTTTTCTTCCTTTCAGTGTGATGTAGTGATTCTTCCTGATGGAGAAGCACATAAAAATCAGCACAGTTTATTTGCCATTTATGATGCCTTGATTAACCATCATCACAACAGAGACACTACCCTGATTGCACTGGGTGGCGGCGTAATTGGTGATATGACTGGCTTTGCCGCGGCAACGTATCAACGTGGCGTGCGATTTATCCAGATTCCAACAACCTTGCTGGCACAGGTGGACTCTTCAGTTGGTGGCAAAACAGCCATTAACCATCAGCAGGCAAAAAACATGCTGGGCAGCTTCTATCAGCCGCATGCGGTTATCATGGATTTAGATACATTGTCTACCTTGCCTGAACGGGAGTTTCGCGCGGGCCTTGCTGAAATCATCAAATATGGCCTGCTGGAAGGCGGAGAATTTTTAAATCGACTCGCTACCCTGTTAAATGATGGATTAACTGCTGCATCAACAGACGCCTTGTTTGAACTGACTACCGATTGCTGCCGGATTAAAGCCCGCTTTGTCCAGGAAGATGAGCGGGAGACAGGGCATCGTGTATTGTTAAATCTTGGCCATACATTTGCCCATGCGCTGGAGTCATATACGCATTATGAGCGCTGGTTGCATGGTGAAGCAGTGGCAATTGGTCTTTATTGTGCCGCTCTGATGTCGCATCAGCTGGGCTATCTTTCACATCATGAATTGCAGCGGGTTGATTTGTTGCTGCAGCAAGCGCTATTGCCCCGCAGAATACCCGCTGATATTGATCTGGCCATTTTGCAAACGTTGATGTTCAAGGACAAAAAAGTAAAAAATAAAATCCTGCGCTTCGTATTGATACGTCAACCCGGGGATTGTTATCTGGATGATCAGGTGTCTGGCGAAAGCCTTGAGCATGCTTTGATGTGTTCAGTTGAGGGATAATGCATGGCAATGTCATTCGAGGCTTTGCAACCCAATCTCGCCCGACGTTTTTTCTGGCTGTTTCTTCTTCTGCACACAATTCTCTGGACACTCGGTCCCTGGTTAACGCGCAGCTCTCTGCCCCATGATACGCTGGAAAGCATTACGTGGGGATTGCAATGGCAATGGGGATATAATAAACACCCTTTTCTGGCCGCATGGATTAGCGCTGCCATGCACCATCTGTATGGTGCCAGTGACTTGCCCATATATTTCCTGGCGCAACTGGTGGTGACTGCGACGTTCATTTTAACCTGGCAATTTGCGCGAAAACTCTTGCCTCCGGTTCACGCAATCATTGCTGCGCTGGTTCTGGACGGGGTTTTGTATTACAACATCAACTCATTCAATCTCACGCCCGACACCCTGCAATCACCCCTGTGGGTTTTGCTGGTGCTGTGCTTTTATCAAGCAACAAAAAATGGCTCGATAACAGGCTGGATAGCCACCGGAATTGTCGCGGGACTTTGCATTCTCACCAAATATCAGGTTGCCATGTTGCTGGTTCCGATGACACTATTTTGTTTCACTAATCCTGCAGCCCGGGCTTGTTTCTTCAGTCCTGGAATATATCTTGCTGCCGGGTTGATTTTGCTGGTGATTTCCCCGCACCTGATTTGGCTCTGGCAGAATGATTTTCAAACCATTCGTTATGCGCTTGGTGCCCCATATGGAGATGCGAGGCAATATGCTCATACTATTTGTTTATTGCGGTATCTGGGGGATTGTATTGCATATACTGCCGGATTGTTTTTGCTGTTTTGGCCATTTTATCGTACAAAAAAAGCGACGGAGTTCACGTTAACCGGTTTTGACCGGCAGTTTCTGTTGTTCACCGGGCTTGGGCCGTGTTTGTTAACGGCGATATTTTGCTTTGTTCATGGTGATCTTATACCCTCGCGCTGGTCAACACCTTATTTTTCCCTGTTGGGTGTTTTGATGATGACCTGGCTTAAACCCGGGCTGACACCACGAGGGTTAAAACGGTTTGCAATTACGCTGATTGGTGTGAGTGGATTACTATGGGGGGGTCGCATGATGACCATCATGTCGCACTCCAACATGAAAAGCGATGCTTATTTGCCCAATCAGGCGATTGCAGCCAGATTAAACCAGTTGTGGCAGCAGCATTACGCAACGCCGTTGCGGTATGTGGGCGGGGCGCATTACCTGGTTGGCTTGACGGTACCGTATTTTGCAGATGAACCAATACCCTATTTTAGTTTGGATCCAAAGGAAAATCCCTGGCTGGATGAGCAGGACTTGCGGCAACATGGCGGGATAATCGTATGGGACGCAGGGATGAATTATTTTTGGGATGCCTATAGCCCGACATTTGAGTCGTTGCCAGTTGACATACAACAACGCTTTCCAGATTTAAAGATGCTGGGCACCTATACGTTTTATCGTAATACTCCCGGGCGTTTACCGGTGGTTATCGGTGTTGCCTTGTTGCCACCGCATTAAGAAGCAGAAAGTTGGTTGTGAAATGTCCTGGCATGCTCTTTGTATTGATTCAATATGGATTGTTGCTCTCCTGTGTTTTGTGAACCTTCATATTGATGAACAAACCCGGCTTTAAACGCTTTGGTGGCCAGGTCCAGTTGTTCAAGCTTACCCTTCAGGGCATGAATATTTTTTGCAGCCAGGGCAATGGATGCTTTCAGGTCATGACACATGGAAATAACCCAGCTCTCACGTTCAGAATCATAAGGATGCAGGGTTAAAACCAACTGTTCGATATTGCCCAGGGGGGTGTTCAGTCCGGACTGTATCTTTACCACCATGACGCTGTTTTCGATTGCTTTATGATATTCCTTGAGCCGGATATCCAGATTCGATATGAACACCTCATCGGAAGTGGAGTGCTTGTTGAGCTTGTTGTGGACGACAGGTAATGAAAAATAACGCAAACCCATACCCGAATCACTGTTTGTTGCCCTGACTTTGACTGCATCGATTGCTTTCAGTGCTTTTGGTGATTTGTATTGCAGTAGCTCACTGATTGCGTCAATGCATTCACTTTTTCTTTCTACAAGAGCCGACATCTCATTGCAAATTTTTTTGTAACCTTTTCCATGAATTGAAAAGAACTGGTCCATGCACTCTTGCGTTCTTGATTGAATACTTCGCAGATTAGCCAATAATTTTTTCCTGGCTGGCTCGGGAAACTCAATGGTATTGACGATGGCATGCAACATGGTTTTAACAGTATCCACCGCTTCATTCAAATCCTCATCCATCATGTGAATTGCGTTATAACCGGCTTTCAGAGCGGCAGACGTTTCAGGATTGAATTGTTGATACCATTCGATGGATTGTTTTTTTGTAATGTGCAAACAGGATTGAATCTGGTTGAGCTTATCCAGCAGTATTTTTTTTTCGGCAAGTACAAACGATTTTTTATTCAGGATAATAGACAGGGTACTGAGTTCACGTCGGATATTCTGTAACAGATTTTCTGATTCAAATGCTGATGTTTTGTATTGCTCGAATGATTCGAATAATTCCGCTTTGCTCATTATCTCACCTCTATGTGACAATCTGAATTCGCGTTGCATACCTTCTGCCTATATCAATAGACGATTCCGGGTTTCATGTCAAAACCATTCAACCCGCGCGTGATAGATTGTCTTGCCAAACCTGTGCTAAAATTCCGGTACTATTACCCACTTATGTCCCTCATGCTGGAAAGTGATCGTTTAATCAGTATGCAACCTGCGCCCAATGAAGAAGCGATAGATCGCGCGATTCGGCCTTTAAGCCTTGATGAATACATTGGTCAGGATGATGTCAGATCGCAAATGCAGATTTTCATCCAGGCTGCTATCAAACGTAACGAGCCGCTTGATCATGTCCTGGTCTTTGGCCCACCTGGGCTTGGTAAAACGACGCTGGCGAATATTATTGCACATGAAATGGGTGTTAATTTGCGTCAAACATCAGGGCCTGTGCTTGAACGTGCAGGCGATATCGCTGCCATTTTGACCAACTTGCAAGAAAACGATGTGTTGTTTATTGATGAAATTCACCGTTTAAGTCCTGTGATTGAGGAAATATTGTATCCGGCGATGGAAGATTACAAGCTGGATATCATGATTGGCGAGGGGCCTGCTGCACGGTCAATCAAGCTTGAATTACCCCCGTTTACCCTGATTGGTGCCACCACCCGCGCTGGCTCATTGACTTCTCCCTTGCGCGATCGATTTGGTATTGTCCAGCGCCTGGAATTTTATACCGTGGAAGCACTAACCAGCATTGTCATGCGATCGGCAAAATTGTTGCACGTGCCGGTTGAGCTGGAAGGAGCTGGAGAAATTGCCATGCGTGCCCGGGGTACGCCAAGAATTGCCAATCGTTTGTTGCGTCGTGTGCGGGATTATGCTGAAGTACGCGCAAACGGGGTCATTACTCGCGAAACTGCGCAACTGGCGCTTGATTTATTGAGTGTTGATCATCACGGATTCGACGTGATGGACAGAAAGTTGCTGCTGGCCGTGATTGAGCGGTTTGCAGGCGGGCCGGTTGGGGTTGAAAGTATTGCGGCGG
>CAZDYY010000179.1:0-4185 GCA_964509745.1 uncultured Legionella sp.
GCTGATCCATCTGCTGACTTTTTTACCTGCACTGGCTATTGCCATATTTTTCCTCAATGTATTCATTCTTGCTCTGGAATATGCAGGGATTTATGCGATTGTTTTACTGATTCTCCTGCCTGCATGGATGGCGTGGAGCGGTCGCTATCGCAAGCAGATGACCCAGGAGTTTACCGTATGGGGTGGCAAAGGCTTATTGGGCACGATAATTGTATTCGCACTGGTTTTGATTGTGCGAGGTATTATCGGTGGCCGGATGTGAGGCCTTTCAGCGCGCCATAACTTATAGATCCAGGCTGTTCAACCTCAAGCCCGTTATCCGGAATTATCTGGTTCGTTTTTTCCACGCAAGCCACAGATGCGGAAAATATGGAAGACGGAGCGGAGCTCGATTTCAAATGCATTTCCAGGGTCTCTCTGCAAATCTCCCTGACCCGTGCAAGGATTTGTGCTTGCATGTCTTCCATGATCAGCTTGCAGGCAAGTGTTCGACCGGGCTTGCCTGCAACCGACGTGTCCATTTCCAGCTCCTGTGCTGAAATGGTTTGAAATGGAGGGGAACCTTTCCTGATTTTTATTAAATTTCCGTCACTGTTATCCAGCATAAACATGTTTTTTGGCGGGATTGGTCTGGAAAAGAATGTGCGGATCACCTCCATCACTTGCCATTTTGATGGTTCCCGAAAAGATGGAGGATCATTTTTATAACACAAGTGAATGGGAGGAAGTTCATTTTCATTGAAAAACCCCAGTATTGTGTCAGCATAATGTTTTATGTGATTTTTGTTATAACCCTCAACATGGTGTTCCTTTAATCTTGCATTTTCAACTAATAAATCACAAGATGGATTATGAATCCGGTATTGTCTGCATAAATAATGGGATGGATGACCCTCTATCAACGAAAAATCTTTGACAACACGCTGCCCTTGTTTGTCAAGCACGTGGAGAAATTTAGCCAGGCGGGTTGAAACAATATCCGTGGTACTATCCGGAAGCGCGGTTTTTTTTGCAGAAATAATCTGGACAATACAGTCAACATCGTGCCACTGACAAAATCCGGAGATTTGCTCCAGGCAATTGATCCAGGCACTTTCATCGTCATACAGCTCAGAGCCATTAAAATCGACGAACCCCTGTGAATGAACCCTTGAGTTAAGAATGCATTCATCAATATCCAGACACAATACAATGGTTTTTTCCGGGATCATTTTTTTCTCAAAAATTTAATTTGCGTGCATCATACATCAGACTGCAAAAACTTTAAAACCTGCAACACATCCGCAACATGCCCTTTTACACTCACTTTTCGCCAGACATGCCGGACGACACCTTCCGGGTCAATAATAAATGTACTGCGCTCAATCCCGCGAACCTGTTTGCCATACATGTTTTTCATTTTGATCACATCAAACAACTGACACAGCGTTTCATCGGCATCACTGATCAATTCAAATGGAAACTGTTGTTTTTCCCTGAATTTTTCATGCGACGCCAGACTATCACGTGAAACACCCAGAACAACTGCATCAAGAAAGGAAAAGTCCTTGTCATGGTCACGAAAATCACATCCTTCAGTGGTACACCCGGGTGTTGCGTCCTTCGGATAAAAATAGAGAACCAGCCACTTGCCGCGATAACGGGACAATGAATTGACCCCACTGGTTGCTGCAAAGGTCATCGGGGGTAATTTATCACCGGTGTTCATGTCGTTACTCCTGTTAAGTTATCTTCTTTTTCTGCAGGCCAACACATCAAATATGATTATAATTGAAACTTAAAGTAAAAATATAGACATATTACGCCTCGTCTGATATATTGAGCCACTTTAATTCCGGAGCACCTTGATAATGACGCTGTTTGTTAACCTGTCTTCAACACATGATTATTCAATCGATGAAACCGTAGATGCATTTGTTCGGCTTTGTGATAAATACAGCAATGGCTGCCTGAAATGCCTGCCTCAATTTTTTAACAGCCTGAAATTCTGGACCAATAAAGCATGGGTCATCATGAAGTATCAAATGAAGTATACAACGTTAATTGAACCTTACAAGCTCGGAAAAATCAGCACCGATAAATTTCTGGATAATTTATCTGAAATTTTCTATTTTATGAAACCTCTGGATAAAACCACCAGAAATGATTTACTGCTCAAAGCCTGGAATGCAAGCATCAGGATTTCAGATAAAACCGATGGTCGCATCCAGCAACTGGCTGAGCATGCAAAAAAGGAACCCGTCGTTATCGTATCCAATACCAACGAAGCCGATGTCAAAGCCATTCTGGCCATGTTCAGGGAAAAATATCCTGAACTGCCATTTATCAAGAATGTTGACATCAGCATTACTAACTCACGAGAGCCCGTAGAAATCCTCCCCAATGTATTTTTATGCCTGTCGTATCGCTATGGCGCATTCAAGGAAAAAACGCCCGTCACAACGATGAGCTTGCTTGAGTATTTAGCTGAAAAATACAACGACCTCAAAACGCTGGTCAGTCAATATGTCGGGGATCGTAAAAAAGCAGAAGAACTGAAGTTTGACAAAATACTGCGTGATGATGAATTTTATGTTTCCAATGCGATAGATTCGACATTGAAAAAGACTGCGTGATTAAACCGGCATGGTGTTTTGATCGGCTAAACCAATCTTTATTACTCGATGATCCAGTTTTCATTTGTCAAATTTAAAACTGGATCATCGAGTAATAAAAACAAATTGTTAACAGTGTCACAATACTTGCTCAAACAATTTAAAGCATCGCTGAATATCTTCAACAGGTAACCACTCTATCGAACAACCTGCAACGTCTTGTTTGGCATAAAAATCTTTTGTAATAATAAAACCGTATTTTGGTTGATACGTTTCAATAAATGATCGAAAACCCCGGGTTACTTTAGGCTGAGAAAAGCTTCTGTACTTGGCCTCGATTGGAATAATCGTTTCCTGGTTTTTATAGATCACGAAATCGACTTCAGCACCACCTTTTGTTCGCCAGTAATGAATTTTAAATGATTTGAAATACTGCGTTTTATACTTGAGCAAAGCCTGAAATACGAGATTTTCAACCAGCATGCCAATATCAGAGCGTTGATGTAAATAAGAGAAATTATCCAGGGCCTGATTACGAAATCCATTGTCAATAAAATAATATATCGGATTTGACGTCAGCTCCTGACGTTTGTTGCCCACAAACGGCTGAATAGCCTGTAACACATAGGTTTTTTCCAGAATGGATAAATAATGCTGAATGGTTGGAATAGTTGATTTACAATCCGCAGCCAATTGTTGGTAATTAACCAGTTGACCGCTACTGTGTGCGACCAGTCCTATTAATTTTTCAACCAAATCCGATTTTTTTATTTTTAAAATTTCAACAATGTCTTTGTTAATATAGGTATTGTACAGTTGCTTGAGAAGAATTGGCTTGCTTGTTGCCTGAACAATCTGGGGATAGCAACCAAATATCAATTGCGACTCCAGATAATAATTCTGCGGTAGTTCCTGATGACTGAAGGGCAAAACTACCACTTCAATATGACGACCGGTCAAATGCTCCTGCACCTTGCTTTTGATTTCCAGCTGGGAAGAGCCAGAAGCAATCAGTTTGAGAGGTAATTTCAAATCATAAATGGCTTTTAATATTAACCCGGGAGACTCCAGACGCTGCACTTCGTCAATAAATAAAATAAAATTATCCAGATTAAAATGCCGCTTCACTTCATCAATAAAACTTACACCAGTAATCCATTGGCGGATTTCACTGATATCACAATTCAAATATACCAATTGCTGATAACGGCCTTGTTGAATCAATTGATAACACAAATGCTTCCCCATAGTTGTCTTGCCGGACTGCCGTGGGCCAATCAGTATCAGCCATAATGAATCCCATTCTGGTTCCAGAAGATAACCGGATTGTATGCGTTCAATATACGCGGGTTCGGAAATTCGCTGTAATTCCGGGGCATTATCGAGCCACGGATTAAGTGCTTTAATTTCATCAATAAGTTTTTTATTCATGAAAAATTATCCTGCTTAATTTAAAGTTAACTTTATATTAGTCAGGTTAATATAAGATTTGTTCCGAAATTTGTCAAATATTACTCTGTACATGACAAAAAAATCCGTCATGTACAGAGGGAGTTTAAGCAGCTGCCTTGACTTATTGTCAAATAACGAC
>CAZDYY010000179.1:4195-4652 GCA_964509745.1 uncultured Legionella sp.
GACCAATACTTACTCATATTATTCGACCAGCGCAAACAACGCACTTATGCATATGAAAATGCATACCATATACCGCATGCAAATAGGGAGCCTCTTGCTCTGAGGACGCTGTGACTCTGTCCACCTGAATAATGCCGGAACAGGAGCTGCTAATGAACTGGAAAAACAGGGAGTTAAATTTATCCAATAAGTGCTCTTTGCTTATGTTAATTATTGGCGTTATTTTAATTATTTCAAGCGCGGCAGTATTAATAGGGTGGCGATACAATATTACTGAATTGATCAGTATTTTTCCTTCATGGATACCCATGAGGATTAGCGCAGCTATTTGCTTTTTTCTGTCTGGATTTACGCTCAGAAGAAACGAAATTGTTAACCGCTCAAAATGATATCCTGCAAAATGAACAAATATTTAATGAATTTACCGATAATGTTGATATTATATTTTACCGCCTTT
>CAZDYY010000180.1:0-4646 GCA_964509745.1 uncultured Legionella sp.
CTTTCCTCCCTTTGTAGAATAAAGAGCGATTGCCTGACCGACTTCGAGAGCGATGGTACCAGAGCGTCTACAAAAAGACCAGCAATTCACTGATTAATCGCGTGTACCAATAAACTCGTCATCAAAATAACGCTTCAGTTTAGTGCGCAGTGTGCCGCGGCTTACACCCAGTACACGAGCAGCTTTTGATTGATTGTAGCGAGTCATTTCCATAACAGTACGGAACAACGGTGCTTCGATTTCTTCAACAATCAGTTGATATAAATTTAAATTGGCATCTTTACTGTTCATTGAACTCAAATAACCTTTTACAGCTGATACAACCTGCTGTGACAAGGCTTCATTCTGTTGCTTTACGTCTTGCATTGTGACACTCATGATTTCCTCCAGTTACCTGTAATGATTACAACACCCATATTGAACGAGCACTATGGGCCATATAATAACAAAGATCTCAAGTAGTGTAAACATTGTTTTAAACATATTCATATTTTTGTGTTAATCGACCGTAAAACTCTCGCCGCAACCGCATTGTCCCGTCTGGTTCGGGTTGCTAAAAACGAATTTCTGGTTCAAGCCCTGCTTGACGTAATCAACAAACATTCCTTTAAGATAGGGATAACTGCCTTTATCTATATAGATCAAACAATCATCAACCAGTGGTAAAACAATGTCATGTTCTTTTGGTGCTTTGACATACTCCATCACATACGACAAGCCTGAACAACCGGTTTTTTTTACCGACAACCGCAACCCCGTGCAGCCCTCTTCTTTGGCCTTGCAAAACAATATACGATCCGTCGCTGTTTTACTGAAGGTTATATCTGGTGTTGATTTTCCTGAATACTGCATTACTTCACTCATGGAGCAACTCCTTGATTACCCGGTTAAGAATGGAAATAGCCTGTTGAACATCATCATCTGTCGTAAATCGCCCCAGTGACAAGCGAATTGAGGCATGTGCCAGCTCGCGACTCAAACCAGTTGCACGCAACACATAGGATGGCTGGACAAGAGCCGACATGCAGGCTGATGTCGATGACACAGCCAGCTCATGCAATGCAGGCAACAGCATGGCACCATCAACCCCGCTGAAACTGACATTCAGGTTTCCGGCAACACGTTGATGTTCATTACCATTCAAACGAATGCCTGGAATATGCCTGATTCCGTCCCAGAGCTGTTGTCGCAAACTCAAAATCCTCGCCTGTTCCTCAACCAGCAACAGCCCGGCCAGCGCCACCGCCTCACCCATGCCCACAATCTGGTGGGTCGCCAGTGTCCCGGAGCGCATGCCTCCCTCATGCCCGCCGCCAAAACTTTGTGCTTGCAGGCGAATACGTGGCTTGTGCCGGACATATAAAGCGCCGACCCCTTTGGGACCATAGAGTTTATGCGCAGAAAATGACATGAGATCAACCGGCATGTTACGCAAGTCAATGGGCAATTTACCAAGGCTTTGCGCGGCATCAACATGAAAAACAATGCCCTTGCCACGCAATGCCTCACCGATAGCCGCAATATCCTGAATCACCCCGATTTCGTTATTCACATGCATAATCGACACTAAAACGGTATCGTCTCTCAACGCGTCATTTAATCTGGATAAATTCAACAATCCATCCGGCTCAGGGGGTAATATTGTCACCTGGTACCCTTCACGCTCCAGTTGGCAAACCGTATCCAGAACCGCCTTGTGTTCAGTACTCATCGTTACAACATGATGGCCCTTGCGCTGATAAAATCGCGCAGCGCCCAGAATGGCAAGATTATTCGCTTCCGTTGCCCCGGAGGTAAACACAATTTCTTCAGGCACAGCACCCACAACGGCAGCCAATTGTTCACGTGCACGATCGACAGCAAGTGCTGCATGTTGACCATAAACATGCTGTACCGATGCAGGATTTCCAAAGCAACCATCTGGCCCGAGAAATTTCATCATCTGTTCCACCACCCGCGGATCAACCGGTGTGGTGGCCATGTAATCAAGGTAAACGGGTAATGTCATGGTATCGTCCGGGTTATCGCCGTCTGCACATGCGTCAAAATCCCGCGCAAGATATTGATTTCCATTTGCTCCAGCCGAATCCGGTTAAACATCCGGCGCAAACGCTGAAACAAACGTTTGGGGTTTGATGGCTTTAAAAAATCAATTTCAATTAATACCTCGCGCAGATGAGTATAAAATTGTTCCACTGCATCTGCCGTTGCCAGACTATCCTGGCCAGTTTCGGCACAGGCAACCGGCGATAACAGTTTCATACGCAATTCATAAGCCACTATTTGCACAGCCTGGGCTAGATTCAGCGAACTGAACTCCGGATTGCTGGGAATATGAATATGATAATGGCACTGCAATAACTCATCATTGGTTAATCCGGCATGTTCACGGCCAAACACAATCGCAATTTCCGTGTTATCCGGCGTTTCAGACACCAGTGCAGCACACTCGGCAGGCGTCACGCCTGACAAGGCTATATCCCGCGGTCTTGCGCTGGTCCCAAGCACCAGCTGACATCCTTTCAATGCATCTTCCAGTGAATCGGTAACCACCACTTTTTCCAGCAACACATCATAAGCACCCGCAGACATCTCGTGTGCACGGGGATCCGGAAAAACTTTGGGCGACACCAGATAGAGCCGGTGAAACCCCATGGTTTTCATCGCACGTGCCGTTGAACCAATGTTCCCGGGGTGCGAGGTAGCCACCAAAACTATACGAATTGAGTCAAATTTCATACTGACACCCTGATTTTGTCGTCACGACGGAGGAAAATAAAGCAATTATACTATAAATTGTGTTACAATCCTGCGCTTTATTATTAAAGAGCCCATTCATGCAACCACTCTTGAATATTGCTATCAATGCTGCGCGTCAGGCTGGAGATATTATCAGCCGCCATATCGAACAAGTTGAACACATGAAAATCACTCCGAAAGGCAAAAATGATTTTTTTTGTGAAGTGGACGTAAACAAGCCATTATCAATACGATTCACAAAGCCTACCCTGATCACGGCATCATGGCTGAAGAAAGCGGCATGCAGAATGACGATGCGGAATGCATATGGATCATTGATCCACTGGATGGCACCCGCAACTACATGCATGGTTTTCCGTTTTATGCCGTGTCTATCGCTGTGCGTATTAAAAACCGCATTGAACATGCTGTCATTTATGATCCCATCCGTCACGAGTTTTTTTCAGCCAGCCGCGGCCGCGGTGCGCGTCTGAATGACCGGCGACTGCGCGTATCAGGACAAACCCAGCTCAGCGCTGCAATGCTGGGCACTGGTTTTTCATTTCATGATGAAGTGATGGCAAAACGTTACCTGCCGACATTCCAGGCCTTGTTTGGCCAGTGTGCAGGCGTACGGGGTACAGGCTCTGCCGCCCTGGATCTGGCCTATGTTGCCAGTGGCCGTCTGGATGGTTTCTGGAAATATGGCTTGAAACCCTGGGATATCGCGGCTGGATCGTTGTTGATCCAGGAAGCTGGCGGTTTAATTAGTGATCTGCAAGGTGGTGAAGGTTACATGCAACACGGGGATGTCGTTGCCGGAACGCCAAAAGTATTCAAAGCCCTGTTACAAACGCTGGCGCCGGTTATCAGGGGTTAATCATCAGAACGCGGGCCTTGTTCATGACAGGGTCTGCGTTTCGGTCATAACTTGCGCTTGATGTGCAAGGTTTTCTCTATCTCTGCAACAACACTTCCTTCTGCATCAGTCACCTGAATGTGAAAACAAGGTTCATCTTTCATTCCGGTCTCAACCTTGCCTTTTATATCCGTTATCTGTTCCAGGGAAAGCTCGAATCGTGCATAAACGGTTCCCTTTGCCGGTTTTCGATAGCGAATTTTTGCTGATTTGTCCCAGACGATATAATCCTTGCCCAGTATTTTAATGAGCATTAACATGTAGAATGGATCGGTCATGGAATAAATAGAACCGCCATAATGCGATCCAACGTAATTTTTATTCCAGAAATGACTTTTCATTTGCACCAGAATATACGAAAAATCACTACGGTAGTCCTTCACCCTGATGCCAGCCCCCAGAAAAGGAGGCCAGATATTAATCAGCTTCATCAATAGCGATGATCTCATATTACAAACCGTGTCTTAAGTTAAAAAAAATCTTCCGCTTCCCGTAACAAATCACCGGAATTGTCCGCTGTACTCCCGGTACTTACAGAAGACATCTGAACAATTGCTCAACCTTTGAGTTTAATATCAGAAGATGGTAATCTAATATTAAGAACTATTTATCATATTCTGGAGCAAAATCCAATGTCATCCATATCAATCGTTGAATATATGCATGATTTAAAAGAAGCCGGATTTACTGACAGGCAGTCTGAAGTACAAGCACGAAAACTCGAGCTGGTAATTTCAGATGTTAAATCCGAGCTCAAAAAAGATCTCAAAGAAGAATTGCATCTGGATGAGCTGACTACCAAAAAAGATTTGGAATTGGCAATTGAAAAGATACGCTATGAAACACTTAAATTTACAGTATGGACCGGTGTTGCTGTCGTAACAGCAACGGCTGGAATGCTTGCAAAAGGATTTCACTGGTTTTAATGAAATAAAAACCATAGACCAAATTGCATCACCCTTACTGAATGATGCAACCATCTGAAACA
>CAZDYY010000181.1:0-4638 GCA_964509745.1 uncultured Legionella sp.
CGGAAGGGGGGCTTGATGTACTGGGGCAGTTTAAAACTGTAGAAAAAGCGGTAAAACGTTTGCAGGGGATCGGTAGCGAGGTATCCTTGTTTATAGATCCTGATAATGCGCAGATTGATGCGGCCAGAGAGGCTGGCGCACCGGCTATAGAACTGCATACCGGGTGTTATGCTGATGCAGTCACAGACCATGATGTAGCGCGTGAATTACAACGGATTAGACAGGCAGCCAAATATGCTGCTAATCTAGGGATAATAGTGAATGCGGGTCATGGATTACACTATCACAATGTGCAGGCCATTGCGCAAATTAAAGAGTTGCATGAATTAAACATTGGCCATGCCATCGTTGCCAGGGCGCTGTTTAGTGGATTTAAACATGCTGTGAAGGACATGCGGCAATTAATGCAGGAAGCCAGAAATTATGTCGATGACTGATGCGGTTGTTATTCGTATCACCGGTGATTCCGGTGATGGTGTACAATTGGTTGGTGAGCAGCTGACGATTACAGCAGCCCTTACCGGCAGGGATGTGCGTACCTTGCCTGATTTTCCTGCGGAAATACGTGCTCCTGCGGGCACTGTGGGTGGCATTTCCGGATTTCAGCTGGCCATGTCGGAACACACTATTTTTACCGCGGGTGAAGAGCTGGATGTGCTGGTTGCACTGAATCCGGCAGCGTTGAAAAGTTCTCTTGAATACCTCAAACAGGGTGGGTTGCTGATTATTAATGAAGACAGCATGCAAACTCGTGATTGGGAAAAGGCTAAATGCAGCCCGGATATTCTCACCGATGCAACAGAACATTACCATGTGTTGTCAGTCCCGCTGATCACCAATACCTTGAAAGCGCTGGAAGGGCTGGAGATCAACAATACCCAGGCCAAAAAATCCAAAAACTTTTATGTGCTGGGGCTGGTCTTGTGGCTGTTTGACTTGCCAACAGAAGGTCCATTGGCTTTTATTGCCAAAAAATTCAAATCCAGACCGTTGATTGCCCAGGCGAATGAACAGACATTATTGGCTGGTTATAACTATGCAATGACGCTTGAGCTTTCACGACGTCATTATCTGATGGGACAAATCAGCCGTCTGCCGGGCGATTACCGGCAAATCACCGGCGTTGAGGCGGTATCGCTGGCGATTGCAACGATGGCTGTCACGACAAAAACACCGATGCTGGTCTCAGGATACCCGATTACACCTGCTTCAGCTATTTTGCAGGAATGCGCACGGCTTTCTGATTATGGCGTGCAATTACTGCAAGCCGAAGACGAGATTGCCTCCATTTGCGCCTGCATTGGGGCAGCATTTGGTGGTTCCCTGGCCCTGACGTGCACATCAGGACCGGGTCTTGATTTGAAAAGTGAAAGTCTGGGGCTGGCTGTGGTGAGCGAGTTGCCCCTGGTGCTGATTGATGTCCAGCGCGGTGGTGCTTCCACCGGTTTGCCGACCAAGACAAGCCAGAGTGATTTGCGACAGGCACTGTATGGCCGGCATGGTGAGGCGCCGATACCAGTCCTTGCCCCCATAACCCCGGCTGATTGTTTTGCGACAATTATTGAGGCATTTTCCATTGCCATCAAATACATGACGCCAGTCATTGTCTTGATGGATGCCTATCTTGCCAATGCAGCTCAACCCTGGAAAATTCCTGATATTGAATTACTGGATATTCCGGCAGTGGAATATAACCGCCATCCCAAACCTTATCAGCGCGATGAGCATCTGGGGCGAAGCTGGAATATTCCCGGCAGCCCCGGCTTTATTCATCAACTGGGTGGTCTGGAAAAGCAGGGAGACATGGGGCGTGTAAGCTATGATGCAGACAATCACCAGAAAATGGTTGCATTACGTGCACAAAAAATTGCCAATATCGCTCGCGAGTATCCAAAATTACAGATTGAAGGTGATGACAGGGCTGATATATTACTGATCGGCTGGGGAAGTACCTATGGCAGTTTGAAATCTGCTCTTGTCCAGTGCCAGGCAGATGGTTTAGCGGTTGCGCATTTGCAATTGCGGCATCTAAATCCAATGCCGGATGATTTGGGCCAGCTATTGCGTCGTTACAAGCATGTTCTGGTTGCAGAACTGAATTCCGGCCAGTTGTGTCAATTGCTGAGGGCTCAATACCTTGTTGATGTAAAATCAATCAGTCTTTGTAACGGTCAGCCGTTTACCACCAGTTATCTTGTTAACGCCATTAACATGGAAGTGACTTATGAACAAAGCAACGTATACGCGAGAAGATTTTACGAATGATACAGAAGTTCGCTGGTGTCCGGGCTGTGGTGATTATGCCATTTTGATGGCTATCCAGCGGCTGTTGCCTGAGCTGGGCTTGCCACCCGAGCAGCATGTGTTTGTATCAGGAATTGGTTGTGCGGGCCGTCTTCCCTATTACATGAATACCTATGGTTTTCATACGATTCATGGTCGGGCACTTGCGGTGGCAACTGGTCTCAAGGCCATGCATGACGCGTTGTGTGTGTGGGTTATTACAGGAGATGGTGATGCACTGAGTATTGGTGGCAATCATTTGATTCATTGTTTGCGCCGCAATGTAAATGTCAATATTTTAATGATTAACAATCAGGTCTATGGCTTGACGAAAGGGCAGTTTTCACCCACATCCCAGCCCGGCCAGATTACCAAAACATCTCCACAGGGCGTGTCTGTGCAGCCGGTTAACCCGCTGGCTCTGGCGCTGGCCTCCGGTGCCAGCTTTGTGGCACGAGCAGTAGACAAGGATCCGGTGCACCTGGCGTCGGTGCTAAAACAAGCCCATGAGCATCAGGGGGCATCATTTGTTGAAATTTACCAGGATTGCAATATCTTCAATAATGGTGCGTTTGATGAATTTTCGCTTAAAACCAACCGTGCTGATCAGACGATTCATTTAACGGAAGGTCAACCGCTGTTGTTTGGCAAGGACAATGAGAGTGGACTGGCACTGCAAGGCGATAAATTACAGCGCGTATCCAGTCAGGAAGCTCTTGATTATCATCATGATACAAGCAACTTTCAGGCAGCCATGCGTCTGGCCAGTTTAACGTTCCCTGAATATCCCGTGCCTTTGGGTGTTTATTATCAAACACCCCGTGAAACGTTTAAACTTTCCGGTATGATTAACAAGTCAGCTGCGGATTTGCCTGCGTTATTCCGTGCAAGGGCGAGCTGGCAACAGCGGTAGAGTGCTACCCCTGAAGGCAGGCCGTTTTGTCAAATGACCGTTCAACCTCATCCAGCAACGGGTTTCTCTTGTCACCAGGCTGGAAAAACCGGTTGGTGGTATCCGCCGGGACTGAGTCATTTGATTCTTCAAGGAAGAGAAAGTTCTTCGCCATTATATCGTTTACCAGTGTGCTTTCATGTAACATGGAAAACAGCTGTATGCCGAGGGATACGGTAGCCAGAATGAGAAGGGGTGGTGTTAACACACTATACAGGGGGAAGAGGAAAGCAACTCCCCATGCCGACCATGGCGAAATAAGCTCCATGAATACCAGTAAGGACACGGTTAGTGCAGCAGTAACAATTTTTGTGATGATATTTCTTTTTTCATGTTCTTTGAGGTTGTTGTACAATGCATTTTTATCATAAACAGGCAGATTGTTATACAGCTGCTCAATGTTGCTGTTGATATCCTGCTCCATATCGTATTGTAACGTTTGGAATGCAAATGCAGGAAGTAATTGCGGTGTTCCAATCAGGGCGGTCATCACCATCCAGCTGGATTTATTCGCAGCAGTTTGTACGGAGTCCTGGAGTTTCAAGGTTTTCAAAGCCAGGTTTGCATGGTCAGTCAAGCATTTTATGAATGCACGACCTTCATCTGTTTCGCAGGTTTTGAGTACGGATTCAAGGGATTTGTTGTATGAATTGAATAGCTGGATGGCTTCCCGGCTTGATAGATTTTTTACAGTCATTTTGGAGTACTCTGGATGGGATGATGGTTGTGTATGATAACAGAGGGGAGGGTATAAATATATATCGCGGGTTTCCGCTCAACCCACACGTCATCCCGAGTGTAGCGATGGATGACGTGTGGACGGGATCAAGGATTAATTCCATCCAACAGATTTGCAAGCTCCACTCACAAAATCTCTAAGGCCTTCAGTGCTTGCTTCCAGGTCTGATTGATACCCGCCTCGGGCCGCTGTTGCCAAAAGCTGCGTAATGTTTACCAGAATTTTAACAAAAGTATTTACAAAGTTGTAAATACAACTTTCTGCACGGTACGCAGCCGATTCAGCGCAGTCGCTAAATGTATCGGCGTCGGAATTCATGTGTGCAAAACATAACCCGATGGCCCAGACAGTTTCCATTAAATCGGTTATGGTTCTTGCACCGAAAGTAACTGGCCTGAACAGTGATTCTTTAAGGTCATCTTGATTCTTAAAAGGTTTGAACCATCTGGCATGAGAATGCTTAAGATTATTTTCAGCACGCTCTAAATCATCTTGTGCAATTTGGTTCGACAGCCCTGGATCTTTAGTAAACATAGTCATTTTAACACCCCATTCAAATTATTTATCAATCTGATTGGTATTGTATCAAAATAATATTCAATAAGCAAATTTTATACAGTATAATGTTGGAAATTGCATCTGTTCATGTATGTTTAATAAACGT
>CAZDYY010000182.1:0-3499 GCA_964509745.1 uncultured Legionella sp.
GATGTTGAAACCACCAATAAACAGGCTCTGGGTTTATATACCCGTCTGGGATTTGTCATTAATAACTCATATGATTACTGGAACATTGACGAATTTGGCTTGACAGGTTTAGTATTGCATAATATAGCCAGGTAACACCCTGTTTTTGGGTCAAATAAAGTATAGGAAACCAATGAAGAAGCGAGTAGTGATCACAGGTATGGATATCACGTCGTCCATCGGCACCGGACTTGAAGTCTTTTGGGAGGCAGCAATAAAAGGTGCTTGCGGAATCAAGCGGATCCAGTCCTACGACCCCTCGCCCTATCCCACACAAATCGCCGGTGAAGTCACTGATTTATGTCTTGAGCATCTTCCCGAATTCAATAAGCCCAAACGTTACCCCCGCGTGGCACAATTTGCATTGTATTGTGCCCATCATGCCATTCAACGCGCTGGATTAACCCCTGCCGAACTGACAGGAGCAGGCACATACATTGGCACAAGCCTGGGTGGCACGCCCGAGCTTGAGTCTGCCTATGAATTTTTTTATAACGGACAATGGAAAAAGGTTCCTGCCCTGAGCGTGATTCGTGGCATGCCCAACTCCGTTGCCAACCATATTGCCATTGCGTTTGGCCTTGGCGGACCCAATTCAACTACTTCCAATGCATGCGTATCCTCTGCGGAAGCCATTGGTAATGCATATCAGCAAATATCACAAGGCAAACTGTCCGTTGCTATCTGCGGTGGAACCGAATCCCTGGTCTGGGAAACCATCATGACCGCATGGTGCAAGCTTCGTGTCATGTCCACACATAATGAAAACCCCGCAGGTGCGAGTCGACCGTTTGATTTGAATCGTGATGGCATGGTAATGGCTGATGGAGCGGGCATTCTGGTGCTTGAAGAACTCGAACATGCAAAAGCCCGCGGTGCAAAAATTTATGCCGAGATTATCGGCTTTGGTGCCAGCTGTGATGCATCACATGTAACAGCCCCGACATCCGCAGGTCAGGCACGCGCAATCCATGCAGCCCTGGATGATGCGCGCATGTCAACTGGAGATGTCCAGTATATCAACGCACACGGAACGGGAACCCAGCTGAATGATCTGACTGAAACAGAAACCATTAAAGCAGTGTTTGGTGCCCGGGCATACGATATACCTGTTACTGCACAAAAAGCCATGACAGGGCATACCATTGGCGCTGCGGGTGCGATGGAAATTATCGCCACCGTACTCAGTTTAAACCATGATATTTTGCTGCCTACCATTAACTTGCATCATCCGGATCCGCAATGTGATCTGGATTACATTCCCAATGAAGCCAGAAAAAAATCGATTGATATTGCCCTCTCCAACCACTTTGCATTCGGTGGAGCAAATGCAGCCTTGCTATTGCAGCGGTTTTAGGCTTTTGCAGCACGGCTTTATGCAGCTCCGGACATAGTCAGAAGTCTGTGCACTATCCCAGCGTATATTTGGCAATCAAAAACAGTACATTGCCTGCACCACTTGCACCGGGCACATAAGTTGCAGCCAGGGATGCCTTTCGATAACCAATTGAAATCCAGGGCAGTGCGCCTGGAAAAGGGATGTTGTGAAAAATATCCGGACGAGCTGTGGCCAGAACGAAAATCCCTCCTCCCGTATAGGCATTTTCAGTAAGATGCAGCACCTTGAGAAACGCATAGCCCACAACCGGCTCAACGTTTTTATGCGAATCCAGAAATGCAAAGGCATAGATGCCTTGCCAGTCACCGTCTTTATCATAAAGACCTTTACCAAGCCCTCCACCCCAGGGGTTTTCATTATAGGTGCTCAATCTCTCTTGCGAATAGGTATAACGATTGTGCCAGGCATAAGCCGGCAAATAGAGCTCGGTTTTTCCCTCGTGCCAAATCCGGTGCAGGCGATGACCCACTGATTGAAACAAATCAGGTGAGCTGTTACGCACGAGCTTGTCTTGCGAAAGGGCTATTTGCGCATTAAAAAATAAAAATAAAAAAATAAATAAACGCTTCATTGGGTATATAACATTAGGGTTGTTTCTCAACGAGAGATTTTAATGGTACAGTTTATTCTGGATGCAATATCAATCGGGCTAACATACTACCATGGACTTGTTTCGCAAAAAAGATATTGATCAATTCACACCGATTGATTCACCATTGCCGCGCTGCCTGTCTGTATTTGATCTCATTTTTCTTGGTGTTGGAGCCATTATTGGCGCCGGTATTTTTGTGGTAACAGGTATTGTAGCAGCAACAAGTGCCGGGCCGGGAATTGTCTTTTCCTATATTCTGGCAGGGCTGGTGTGTGGATTCGCCGCATTGTCCTACGCTGAGCTTGCCGCTGCCATTGGCGGTTGCGGAAGTGCTTATGGCTATGCCTATGCAGGATTCGGGGAGCTCATTGGCTGGATTGTCGGCTGGGATTTGCTGCTGGAATATGCCATTTCTGTTCCAGCCATTGCAGTAGGCTGGAGCGGGTATTTCAATGCATTGTTAATTGCCCTGCATATTCATCTTCCCCTGTCCCTGCTTCATAGCCCACTCAATAACGGGATCATGGATGTGCTGTCCCTGAGCATTATTATTGCCTTGACCATGCTGTTATGTCTGGGGACAAAATCCAGTTCCCGGGTGAACAACGTTGCTGTGCTGATTAAACTGCTGGTCATTTGTTTATTTATTGTTATTTCCATGGGTAATGTTGACCCTGCAAACTGGTCGCCATTTTTACCCTTTGGATGGTCAGGTGTGATCAACGGTGCTGCGATCATCTTCTTTTCCTATATCGGGTTTGATGCTGTCTCGACTGCTGCAGAAGAAATGCTGAATCCACAGCGCGACCTTCCGCGCGGTATTCTTGGTTCACTGCTCATTTGTACTATCCTTTACATGCTGGTTTCAGGTTTGCTCACCGGAATTGTTCCCTATGGCAGTTTGAATGTGGCATCACCTATCAGTCATGCCCTGATTTTGCTGGGGTACCGGTTGGCTGCAGGCATTGTAGGCGTTGGCGCTGTGGCAGGACTTACCACCGTCATGCTGGTGATGTTTTATGGTTTAAGCCGGGTATTTCTGGCAATGGCGCGAGATGGTTTGTTGCCCGGATATTTCGCCTTGCTCAATCCAAAGACCCATGCGCCGGTCAGAATTATCGTGCTCTGTGGTGTGTTAATGGCCGTTACAGCCGCATTGCTACCTATCACGGACCTTGTTGAACTCGTTAACATCGGGACTCTGTTTGCATTCACAATTGTATGTGGTGGCGTTATTGTGTTGCGTTATACCAGGCCTGATTTGCCCCGCCCGTTCAAAGTGCCTTTGATGCCATGGATCCCTTTGCTGGGAATGATGGGCTGCCTGTATCTTATCTGCCATCTGGCCTGGTTTACCCTGATCCGTTTTGTAGTCTGGTTATTAACCGGCGTCATTGTGTATTTCACATATGGCCGCTACCATAGCGCGCTGGAAACCCGCATCAGGAAATAACAAGTAGAATAGACCC
>CAZDYY010000182.1:3509-4634 GCA_964509745.1 uncultured Legionella sp.
GTCAAAACCCAGGCCAGGGCGATGACCTTTAACATCGGCCAGCAGGTACCATACAGCCCTTTTATCAATCCAACGCCTGCAATTGAACCCGTCACCGTCTGGGTGGTTGATACCGGTATCCCATAGTCAGTAGCCACAAAAATGATGGCCGCAGCACCTGACTCTGCAGCACACCCGCGCAATGGGTTGAGCTGGGTAATCTTGCTACCCATGGTATGCACAATGCGCCACCCCCCAACCAGTGTTCCCAGGGCAATGGTGACATGACAGGAAATCACAACCCAGAGCGGGATATAAAATGGACCCTCAAGCCATGAAGCAGAAAACAACAGAGCAGCCACAATACCCATGGTTTTTTGTGCATCATTGCCACCATGTGTCAGGCTTAACAACGCAGACGACGCCAGTTGCAACCCTTTAAACAAACGATTTGCCCTTTTTTCCGGTGTCTTGCGCAGTAATCGTGTAAACAGATAAACAAATCCAAGGCCTGCCAGCATACCGGCCACAGGAGAAATACACATGCCAATGGCAACCTTGACAAATCCAGCCAGTTTCAGTGTACCAAACCCGCCCTTGATAACAGCAGCACCAGCCAGTCCACCGATCAGTGCATGTGACGAGCTGGAAGGCAGACCAAAATACCAGGTGACAAGATTCCAGAAAATAGCCCCCGTTAACGCTGCAAAAACAAGTTTGACATCCACGATGTCTGTCTCTATCAAACCATTGCCAATGGTTTTGGCTACCATCAAATGAAAAAACAAAAATGCGATAAAATTAAAAAATGCAGCCCATAACACGGCCTGACGCGGTGTTAAAACACCGGTAGTCACGATCGTTGCAATAGAATTGGCGGCGTCGTGCACACCATTGGTAAAATCGAAGAAATAAGCCATCAAAATGACGCAGAGAATAAAAAGCGTCTGATGGTCCATTATAGATAGTAACTGCTTAAGGTTAACAACCTCGAAACACCCTGCATTGCATATTTGATAAAACCCGGCAATTCAGCAGCACCTGCTATCCGGGCAACCTCGGCATGATGAGCTTCATCCTCATGCATCCGGGTCAGAATGGCCCGTGTTTTCATGTCCCGGGAAGGAATAGCATCCAGATGTCGTT